>NZ_JAHBAK020000028.1 GCF_018500155.2 Polynucleobacter sp. | reverse complement strand
ATCAGGAGGAGGGGTGGCGCGAGGGTGGTCAGAGAAGTATGGAAAAAGACTTCTTGGATCCATCCTTTTTTCTTTGAATTCTCGAGGCTCCATATGGCCCACAGGGATGTATTCAGAAAAAGAGCTTTTTTCTCCACATTTCTGACAAACTTTTAAATCTGTAGGGGCGTAATAAGCGTCCCGTGGTATGCCCATACAAAGGCTTATAGAGGAGTATTCAGATTTAATATGAATTTGCTGACATTTGGGGCATTCATAGAGGTTGAAATGGTTAATACGAGTCATATTAATTTCCTAGACTTTATTTCTCTCTCTGATTTTTTCATGGTCTTAGTAAAGCCATTGTTGCATCAATCTTTTACTGGGTGGTTAGAGTCGAATTCTCAAGCTTATTGAGCCACGCGTCAGCACCAGGCGTTGCGCTCTTAGCTGTTGTACTCAAACATTCAGTCTTGGGATTCACCTGAGTGCTTCTATTGAGAGATTCGCCATTAATGTTGGTTGGCATTATGCGGATATTGGGGTTAAGATCTTATTTAAGGCGCTTAGAAATATCTTCTGCGCTATCTCGGTAATAGACTTGTAATTGATTAATGTCTTTATGCCCAATCATTTTGGCTAAAGACAGTATGTCTATTTGCTTAGCCAATTTAGTGCAAGCATTTGCCCGAGTATCGTGAAAATGCAGGCCAGTAATTCCCGCTTTCCGTTTAGCCTTCCCAAAAAGCGCGTCCCTTTGGTTGTCGGTAATATTGAAGCAAGTGTCAGCCTCTTTTGGCAGCAGACTTAGTATTCTCAAAGCTTCTGGCGTTAATGGCACTTGACGCTTAGCGCTGGCAGTTTTCCCATCTTTAATATTGGCAACGCTGCCTTTGACGTTCTTCCACTCCAGGCGCACAATTTCACCAGAGCGCATGCCCGTTTCAATGGCAAAGAGCATGGCATATCCCACTCTGGCGGTTACTGTTTTAGGAATGCCATCTACGCCCAGCGTATAGGTAAGCAGCTCAATTTCTTTATCGGAAAATAATCTATCCCTTGGTGGCGCATCTTTAGGCCTCTTAACCCCATCTAAAGGGCTCTTGGAAATCCACTTCCATTCATTGATTGCTACATTGATTGCAGCGGAAAGCAAGATCCATTCCCGACGTACTGTGCTTTCAGCCACTTTCTTTAATCTGCTATTGCGCCACTTGGCAAAATCATCTGCGCTCAGGTTGGCCAGCTTGACCGAGTAAATCGGCATAGTTGCCAATCGCTTAATCAGGCGCTTTTCCCAAATTTCCCCTTTATGTTTTGGTGATTCCTCTAGCGCGTACCGCTCTAGTAGTTTGCCGAACGTGACAGCCTTCACTTGGCCTCTTTGACCCGACTGGATTTCCGACTCGATTTGGGTTGCCCAGGCTTGAGCCTCTGCCTTAGTAGGGAAGGTGGCAGATTGCCTCACTCCCAGCTTAGTGACTACTGCACGCCAGTTTCCAGATCGTTTTGTAAAGGTAGCCATTTGGTGTAATTGTGGTGTAGATTTGGTGCAATAGTAACGATTAAAACGGCACAAATCAAGACAAATAAAGACTTAGCGTGAATATTAAAAAACCCCGTAAAATAGGGCTTAGAAGCTTATAAGTACGGGGTTTAGCGGGTTAAAACAGGGTAATTTTTGGTGCCCAGGAAGGGACTCGAACCCCCACAACCTTACGATCGCCAGCACCTGAAGCTGGTGCGTCTACCAATTTCGCCACCTGGGCATACGACTATTATAGAGGGGTAGGCGGTTTTGGGTTTTTTCAGCTCCATTTAGGCTTTTTCCCATCAGACTTAGTGGTTTGATACAGTAGCCTTATTCATAACAATAATAGATATCAGCAGCTCAATAAGGCAGGAAATGCCAAAGGATTTAAATGCGTAAAGCAAAAGAAGTGATGCTTCGTGAAGCGGATCGTTTAGGAACGGTTCAAGGGCATCGAGATGGTTTTGGATTTGTGATTCCCGATGATGGTGGCGAAGATATTTTTCTCTCCGAAAGAGAAATGTCTCGAGTCATGCATGGCGACAGAGTCAATGTCAGGGTGCTGGGTACAGATCGACGCGGTCGCCCAGAAGGGCAAATTGTCGAAGTTGTATTGCATGCAAATAAGGTGGTTATTGGTCGGCTATTAAACGAGAACGGCGTTCTCATTGTTGCCCCTGAAGATAAGCGCATCGGCCATGACATTTTGATACCCCCCAAAGGGCAAGGACAAGCGAAGCTAGGTCAAGTAGTCAGTGTAGAAATTATTGATTACCCTGATAGTTATCGCCAGGCTGTGGGCCGAGTGGTGGAGGTTTTAGGGGAAATCGATGATCCTGGTATGGAAATCGAGATTGCTGTTCGTAAGTACGGCGTCCCTCATGAGTTCTCTGCGGCCGCGATGAAAGAAGCGGCAGCCCTTCCTGATGTAGTCCAGCAAGAAGATCTTGAGGGCCGTGTTGATCTGCGTGATGTGCCTCTTGTTACCATCGATGGTGCAGATGCACGCGATTTTGATGATGCGGTGTATTGTGAGCCGGTGATGTATGGCAAGACAAAAGCATGGCGATTAATAGTTGCTATTGCTGATGTCTCTCATTACGTGAAGCCTGGCCACCCCTTAGATGATGAAGGCTTGTTACGCGCTACCTCTGTGTATTTCCCTAGAAGAGTGATTCCGATGTTGCCTGAGAAGATCTCTAATGGCCTTTGCTCGCTCAATCCCAATGTAGATCGTTTATGTATGGTGTGCGATTCTGTAGTGGATAACAATGGTGTGGTGCTGGCGTATCAATTTTATCCAGCGGTCATGCATTCCGCACAGCGCTTTACTTACGATACCGTCTGGGAAATTCTCTCTAATAGTAAGGGGCCTGAGGCTGCTCGATTTGCCCAGTTCCGTCCTTTATTAACCAATTTATATTCTCTCTACAAAATTTTTCTTGCAGCACGTGAAAAGCGTGGCGCTATTGAGTTTGAGACGACCGAGACGCAAATCATTAGCAATGAGCTAGGCAAAATTTTGCGTATTGAGCCCCGTATTCGTAATGATGCACATCGCCTAATTGAAGAGTGCATGTTGACAGCGAACGTCTGTGCTGCTGACTTTATTGAAAAAAATAAACATCTTGGCCTATACCGAGTCCACGGCGAGCCCTCTGAAGAAAAACTCGTGACCTTACGCCAAGTATTAAGAACTTCAGGTTTATCTTTAGGCGGCGGCGAAAAACCCAAGCCACGTGATTTTGCGAAGTTGATGAAAGAGATCAAAGACCGACCAGATGCCAATATGTTGCAATCTGTTGTTTTGCGATCAATGCAGCAAGCAATGTATCAACCTGATAACGAAGGTCATTTCGGCTTAGCGTATCCAGCTTACTCACATTTCACGAGCCCGATTCGGCGCTACCCTGATTTATTGACGCATCGTGTCATTAAATCTATTTTGCAAAAAAAGCCTTATGTGCCAGTCTTGCCGCCCAAGGTTCCTCTCAATCTTACCTTGCCTCGCAAAGGTAAGGGCAGGGAGAATGCTGTCAATGCCAAAAAATCACAAAGTGATGCTAAAGCAGGAATGGCGAAAGGATCAAAACCAGTCAAAGGGGCTAATGCTGCTTTACCTATATGGGGTCAATTGGGCGTTCATTGCTCATCTAATGAACGTCGCGCAGATGAAGCCTCGCGTGACGTGGAGGCATGGCTAAAGTGCTATTACATGCGCGATCATCTTGGGCAAGAATATGCCGGCACCATTACTGGCGTCGCTAATTTTGGATTATTTGTGCAGCTAGAGAACCTTTTTGTAGAGGGTATGGTTCACGTCACTGAATTAGGTGGTGATTATTTCCAATACGATGAAGCACGGCAGGAATTACGGGGTGAGCGAACTGGTATTCGTTATCGATTGGGTGACCGAGTCCATGTTCTAGTGAGTCGCGTTGATTTAGATGCACGCAAAATTGAATTTAGTCTGATGAAAGGTTCTGGTTCTGACGGCGGTACAGCGTCGAGTCGACGTCAGTTGTTGCTTGATGCTGATGGCGGAAGGCCAAATAAAAAGGCAGCCTCTCATAAAAGTAGACCATCACATAAGGTTCCTCAAAAACCCAGTGGTGTGAATGTCAATGCGGCAAAATCTGCCGGTACTTTAGGTGTCACTCAAGCCAAGAGTAAGGCTAGTCGGAAAAATAGTAAGGCCGGCAAACCCACTAGATCAGTTGGTAAGCCTGCTAGTACTAAACCACCAGTTCGTAAAACCAAGGCAAGACGAAAGTAATTGGCTAAAGAAAAGAATGAGATGAAGCAAATATTAGTAGGATTTCATGCGGTACAAGCACGTTTGCGTGTGGATCCCGATAGTCTGAAATCAGTGTATTTTGATTCAGGCCGTCGCGATCGACGTATGGGTGATTTTTTAAAGCAGGCCGAAGAAATTTTGGGCGAACGACTCCACGCAGCAGATGCAGAGCGTTTGCAAAAGTTAACTGGTCACGACCGCCATCAAGGAGTTGTTGCGTTGGCAGAAAAGATGACGGTTGCCCGCTCGATTTCTGAGGTAATAGAGGATGTGGAGGGTGAACAGAGAAAGCCTTTGTTCTTGATATTGGATGGCATAACCGACCCCCATAATTTTGGAGCATGTCTACGGGTTGCCGATGGGGCGGGCGTTGATGCAGTCGTGACCCCGAAGGATCGTTCTGCCTCGATTAATGCCACGGTGAGTAAAGTTTCCAGTGGCGCTTCAGAAGTTATGCCAGTTATCACGGTAACCAATCTTGTGCGCAGTATGAAAGAAATGCAGGATGCAGGTGTATGGCTCATTGGCACTGATGATGAGGCCACAAAATCGATTTACGACATAGATCTCACAGGTCCTATTGCGATTGTGATGGGCGCTGAAGGAGAAGGTATGCGCCGGCTTACCCGTGAAACCTGCGATGAGCTTGTGAGGATACCGATGCAGGGTGTGGTATCTAGTTTGAATGTTTCTGTTGCAAGTGGCGTATGCTTATATGAAGTATTAAGACAACGTTTAGTAAAAAATCACTAGAGAGGTTGCTATGAAATGCAATATGGGTCACACAGATCGTGTTTTGCGCATGACCGTTGGCGTTACTTTGATGGGTTTGGCAGGCTTTGGTATTACTGGACCATGGGCTTGGATTGGGATTATTCCCTTGCTAACAGGAATGATGGGTAATTGCCCAGCCTATTCTTTGCTTGGTATTAATACTGCCAAGAAGTAGGCCAATGCGTATTGCTAGCAATTTAGTTTGCTAGCAATTCCTCCAATTTTTCTGTATCGATACAGAAATTACGAATACCTTCGGCCAATTTTTCGGTTGCCATAGCATCATTGTTTAGCTGCAGTCGAAAGGCAGATTCATCAAGCTTCAATGGCACAATATTTTCTTCGCTCAAAGCCTTTTGGGCATTCGCCGCATCTAATTTTTTACTTACAAGATCGTTGCTAGCGCTTAACTGGGTTAATAATTCTGGGCTGATAGTCAGTAGGTCGCACCCTGCTAACTCCAAAATCTGGCTGGTATTACGAAAGCTCGCACCCATGATCTCGGTAGGGATGCCAAAATGCTTGTAATAGTGAAAGATACGTTTGACAGATGTCACCCCGGGATCATTAGGGCCGCCATTGCTGACATCGTTCCATGCGCTTCCCAATTTTGCTTTGTACCAATCCGTAATGCGACCCACAAATGGTGAAATCAATTGCGCATTCGCTGCTCCGCAGGCAGCAGCTTGTACTAAAGAGAAGAGCAGGGTCATATTGCAATGAATGCCTTCTGTCTCTAATTGTTTTGCGGCTGCAATTCCTTCCCAAGTCCCTGCTAGCTTGATCAAAATTCGCTTACGATCAATACCGTGAGATTCATATAAGGCAATGATGTGTTTGGCCTTAGTAACCGTCGCCTTAGTATCAAATGAAAGGCGGGCATCCACTTCTGTAGAGACTCGTCCAGGAACAATTTTTAGAATCTCCAATCCAAAAGCAACCAAGATGTAGTCGACTAATTCAGTAGCACTTAAATTGGGATGAGCCGCTTTTACAGAACGTACCAGGGATTGATAGTTGCTCTGTTGGGCAGCTTTGAGGATAAGGGAGGGATTGGTAGTTGCATCTTGCGGCGTAAATGCCTGCATACGCTCAAAATCACCTGTATCAGCCACAACAGTAGTGAATCTTTTTAGCTGCTCTAGTTGAGTGGTTCCTGCGGTGGCACTATTCATGGTTTGATCTGTAAATGGCTAAAAAAACGGTTCTTTAGTAAGTTTCTGCCCAATATCATATGATAGACGTATTAATTAACGGGTTCTAGTAAAGGCAATTTGTAGATATATGAATCAGGATCAACTGAAGCAAATGGTGGGAGAGGCTGCAAAAGATGAAGTTTTAAAACTTCCTGCCGGACAAATTTTGGGTATTGGAACCGGCTCTACAGCAAATTGCTTTATTGATGCTTTAGCGCCCCACAAAGATCATTTTGTTGGTACCGTGTCTAGCTCGAATGCCACAACAGAACGTTTATTAAAGCATGGCTTTAAAGTGCTGGACCCAAATCTTGTGCAGAGTCTTCCGGCTTATGTTGATGGGGCAGATGAGATAGACCCTGCCGGCAATATGATTAAAGGAGGTGGTGGAGCGCTGACCCGCGAAAAAATTATCGCTTCTATGGCTAAACAATTTATCTGTATTTGCGATTCCTCTAAGCAAGTGGCAGTTTTGGGGAACTTTGCGCTGCCAGTAGAAATTATTCCGTTAGCAAAAGGTGTAGTCACCAAAGAGCTAGAGAGATTAGGTGGAAAAGTGACTTTGCGCCTAGCTAAAAGTACTCGTGCGGATTTGAATCAAACTCCTAGTGAACCGTTTGTGACTGACAATGGCGGATGGATTTTGGATATTGCCGGACTATCCATAACTGATCCAGTCAAGCTGGAGTCACAGATTAATCAAATTGCAGGCGTCATCACTGTGGGCTTATTTGCGAAAGAAAAGGCCGATGTTTTGCTGGTAAGTAATGCAACCGGCGTGAGTCGACTGACTTTTTCATAATCAGTAAACATCAGAATCGATAATAAAAAACCCGACGGGGTATGCCCATCGGGTTATTTGCCATGATATGCATGGCGCAGGCACTCGGAAGATGTATCGTTCCTTAGCCTATAGGCACAGAGATGCGCCTATTGGGTAATGGCTTTCGCCAATGTGGCGGAGCACGATGACTGCCTCACCACGCTTACATCCTATGCCTGAGTTTTTAGGGTGTCAATACCCTAAATGGATTATTCCGCTGGGGGTACGTATCCCTGTGCTGTATCGGCACCACCCTCGAAAAAGTATTTTTCAACTTGCTTTAAAAGGTATTGGCGAGCGCGGGGATCGGCCATATTGAGGCGATTTTCATTAATCAGCATGGTTTGTTGCTTTAACCAGCCTGCCCACGCCTCTTTCGATACTTGATTCCAGATTTTTTTGCCAAGCTCACCAGGAAGCGGGGCAAAATCTAATCCCTCTGCTTCTTTGTTGAGTTTGATGCATTGAATCATTCTTGCCATCTGTAATGCCTTTCTTCAAATACTTTTCTTTTAGAGATCTTTAGTCAATACCATCGACTTACGATCCCAGTTGTAGATTTGCTTTCTTTCTTCTGGGAGGTCGTCAACGGTTGCTCGCTTGAAGCCACGCTTGAGAAACCAGTGTTCAGTTCTCGTGGTGAGTACAAATAATTTTTTGATGCCTTCTTGTTTAGCTCGCATTTCTATACGCTTAAGAAGGCGCTCGCCATCACCAGAGCCTTGCGCATCAGGATCAACGGCAAGGCACGCTAATTCTCCAACGCCATTAGGGAATGGAAAGAGGGCGGCACAACCAAAGAGCACGCGGTCATGCTCAATCACAGAGAAACGTTGAATGTCACGTTCAATGACATCTTGTCCGCGAGCAGCCAAGATGCCTTCTTCTTCAAGGGGCATCGTTAATTGCAAAATACCACCAACATCATCTTGATTGGCTTCACGTAAATTTTCAATATCAGATGAAGCTAACATCATGCCGATGCCATCATGGGTAAAGAGCTCTTCTAATAGAGCGCCATCTTGATTGCATGGCAAGAAGTGCACCCGGCTTACGCCGGCGCGTATTGCCCTACCTGCAGTATTGAGCATGCTCTTCATGCCCAAATCGAGATCTTTATTTTGGGCAACATAATCTTGTAACTGCGGCATCGATAGTTCAGTAATGAAATCACCTTCACTATCTTTTAGCCCAGAAAATGGGCTTAAGAAAATGAGTTTATCTGCTTTCAGGGCAGCCGCTGTAGAGGCAGCAACATCTTCATACGCAAGATTGAATGCTTGACCGGTTGGCGAGAAACCTAGAGGGGAAAGCAAGACGATCTTATTGCTATCGAGCGACAATTTAATGGATGTGGAATCCACTTTGCGTACCAGACCCGTATGGACATAATCGACGCCTTCTACTACGCCAACTGGCATAGCAGTAATGAAGTTTCCTGAAATAACAGAAATACGTGAGCCAGCCATTGGTGTATTAGGAAGGCCGCGACTAAATGCCGCTTCAATATCTAAACGTAATTCTCCCGCAGCTTCTTTGACGCACTCCAGTGCGGCAGCGTCAGTAATCCGATAACTATGCATAGCGCTTTTACCGAATTTACTTTTAATCTTGCGCAGCATCAGTTGCTCTTCAATCTGCGGCCGGATACCATGTACTAGCACGATACGCATGCCCATGGCATGCAACATCGCAATATCTTCAATCAGATTTTCAAGGCCGATTTCCTGAACAAGTTCGCCAGCAAAAGCGATGACAAAGGTCTTTTCGCGAAAGCTATGAATGTAAGGTGCGACATCGCGCAACCAGCCTACGAAGGGGAAGTTGGAGGTAGATTCTTCAGCGCTTTGGGCCGGGTTTGGTGCATTTGTTGGCATAGTGAGAAAATTATAGGGTGCAAGAGCCTATAAACCAACAAAAACCCAAGTCAATGTCGCAAGCTGTGCCTTCTTCCAACACGGGAAGGCGTCCTAATATCGACTTTCCGGAGCAATTGCCGGTCTCGGGCCAGCGACAAACGATTAAGGAGGCCTTGCAGAGCCATCAAGTTGTGATTGTGTGTGGTGAAACGGGTTCAGGTAAGACTACTCAGTTACCTAAGATCTGTTTAGATCTTGGTCGAGGCGTAATGAATGGTGGCAGACTCATTGGACATACCCAACCTAGGCGCATTGCTGCTACCGCAACGGCAAAACGCATAGCCCAAGAACTCGGCACACCCATCGGTCAAGATGTGGGTTACCAAGTTCGGTTTGCGGATAAAACCAGTCCAAGCGCATCCATCAAGTTAATGACGGATGGCATTTTGTTAGCAGAGACGCAGCGCGATCCGCAACTAAAGGCATATGACACGATCATTATTGACGAGGCGCATGAGCGTAGCCTGAACATTGATTTTCTTTTGGGTTATCTACGACAGTTGCTGCCAAAGAGGCCCGATCTTAAGCTCATTATTACCTCGGCAACGATTGATGCTGCGCGTTTTGCTGAGCATTTCACGATCAATGGCAAAGTTGCTCCAGTCATCGAAGTCAGCGGCAGATTATTTCCGGTCGAGCAGCGTTACGCACCCTTGGAGGGAGATGCAAAGCCAGGCGCTAAACCTAATTCAAAGAATGAATCGAAAGCCGCTAGAGAACTGCCAGAGGCGGTTGCCGAGGAAATTGCCAAGGTTTGGCAAGAAGGGGCTGCTGGCGCGGGAGATGTTTTGGTGTTTTTGCCTGGTGAGCGCGAGATTCGAGATTGCGCGGAGGCGCTACGCAAGGATCATGTATTGCAGCAACGCTTTCATCCCGAGGTGCTTAGTCTATTTGCACGTCAGTCAGTAGGAGAGCAGGAGAGAGTATTTGCGCCGGGTAATGGAAGACGCATCATCTTGACGACCAATGTCGCCGAAACGTCACTGACTGTCCCCAATATTCGGTATGTCATTGATAGTGGTTTAGCTAGAGTCAAGCGCTACTCCTATCGCAATAAAGTTGAGCAATTACAGATTGAGCCCATTTCGCAAGCAGCTGCAAATCAAAGGGCGGGACGTTGTGGTCGTGTTGCCGATGGTATCTGTGTGCGCTTATACAGTGAACAAGATTTCCAAAGTCGCCCGAAATTTACCGACCCAGAAATTTTGCGCAGTTCTCTAGCAGCAGTTTTGCTACGAATGAGTGCATTGCGTTTGTCCAAAATTCAGCACTTTCCTTTTATCGATAAGCCCCTGGGGAGAGCGATTGCCGATGGCGTTCAATTGCTCGACGAATTGGGCGCAATTGAATTTGAGGAAAACCCATCTACTGTGGATAAAGATCCGCAGCATCACTTTAAGCTGACGCAGATAGGTAAACAACTTGCGGATTTGCCATTAGATCCTCGGATCGGCAGAATGTTACTTGCTGCAAAAGAGCAAAATGCACTTAAAGAAGTCACCATCATAGCCTCTGCGCTTGCTACGCAAGATCCGCGGGAGCGTCCTATGGACCAGGGTGCTGCAGCAGATCAGGCACATCTCCAGTTTGCTGATGAGCGCTCTGAATTTTTAAGTTTTGTGAAACTGTGGAATTGGTATCAGGATGCCTTGCAGCACAAACATAGCAATCGCCAACTAGAAAACTTATGTCGTAGCAAATTTTTATCTCCGCGTCGTCTGCGAGAGTGGCGTGATGTTCATGGGCAATTGCATACGATGTTAGGTGAGAAGGGTTGGAAGGAGAATGCCACCCCGGCCACTTATGAGCAAATTCATTTGGCATTGCTCACGGGGTTATTGGGCTACGTTGCTAAAAAAGAGGAAGATGACAAGTCACAAGACCGCAATAGCAAAATAGGGGGTTACCTTGGTGCTCGAGGTATTCGTCCCTTCATATGGCCAGGATCGACCATTGGTAAAAAAGCTGGTGCATGGATTTTGGCGGGCGAACTTCAAGAGACCAATCGTATGTATGCCCGTACGATTGCCAAAATTGAGCCGCAATGGGTTGAGAAAGTTGCTGCACATCGCCTAATAAAGTCACTGAGTGACCCATTCTGGGATGCTCGGCAAGGTGAAGTGATGGCTTTTGAGCGCGGCACTCTATATGGGCTACCAATCTATCACGGACGACGAGTACGTTATGAGCCCCACAACCCCGCAGAAGCACGGGAATTATTTATTCGACAAGCACTCGTTCAAGAAGAGTTGTTTGGTCGCATGGATACGCCAGCATTGCAGAGAGAAACTGAGGCGGATGCGAAGAGAAAATACCCAGGGCTAGCTAAATTCTTTTGGAATAATCACCGCCTTATAAAAGAGATAGAGGCCTTAGAGCACCGTTCACGACGGCCAGATGTATTGGTAGATGATGAATTGTTATTTGCTTTTTATGATTCACGCATTCCTGATAATGTTTGCAATCGAGAAGACCTGCTGTCTTTGCTAAAAAAGAATCCTGAACTAGATTCACAGCTCGGTTTGCAAAAGTCAGACCTCATGCGTCACGAGGCGGCAGGCATTACTGTGGATCGATATCCAAAGACCATTAAGGTCGGCGGAGCTGAGCTGAACCTGACTTACCATTTTGAGCCTGGCAGTCCAAAGGATGGCGTGACCTTGGTAGTGCCGCTTGCTCAGTTAAATCAAGTGGATGGGCGTCGCTGTGAATGGTTAGTACCGGGGATGTGTGAAGAAAAGATTTTGCTCTTACTAAAAACATTGCCACAGAAGTTAAGACGCCATTGCGTTCCACTGCCTGACTATGCCAAGTCTTACTTGGAGCGAAAGATCAATGCCAATCAATTTGGCGTAGGTGACTTTCTGGACAGTTTGATTGAAGACATCCGCAAGGAGCGCGGCCTTGAAATTAAGCGTACGGATTTTCGGTTTGAAGCACTACCACCGCATTCTTCAATGAATTTTCGTTTGATTGATGAGCATGGTCGTCAACTAGAACTCGAGCGTAATTTATCGCGCTTGCGTGCTGAGTACGGCCAAACAGCGCGAGATGCTTTCCAGGCGGTAGCCCAAGAGGTGGCGCAAACAGAGTTGGGGGTCGAAGTAGGTCGCACAGTAAAAGGAAATCAAACCGAAGTAGCAAATGCTGCTCGCAAGGTAGAACAGGGCGGCTATCGTACGTGGGAGTTTGGTGAACTTCCTGAGACATTAGAAATTCAGAAGGGTGGCAAAACCTTGTTTGGTTACCCAGCATTAATTGATCGTGGCGATTACTGTGATTTAGAGGTATTTGATGATGTATTGGAGGCTCGCCAACAGCATTTAATGGGGCTGCGTCGCTTATTTGCACTGAGCAATAAAGATACGCTAAAGGCATTGCAGAAACAATTGCCAGGTATTCGTGAGTTAGGCTTGCTGTTTATCAATATTGGCTCAGTTGAAGGATTAATCGAGCAAATTCTCAATGTAGCCATCGAGCGTGCATTCATGGCAGAGCCATTGCCGAACAATGCTCCACAGTTTGCCGAACGCTTGCAAGCGGGTAAGCCTCGATTGGCATTAATTGCACAAGAAGTGGCACGCCACGCTTTAACTGCTTTGCAAATGTATGCTGATCTACAGAAGAAGATGGCCCAAGCAAAAGCAGCCTCTCCATCGGCCTATGCTGATATTCAAACACAGGTGCAAGGCTTAATTTCCCCAAAATTTGTTGCGCAGATTCCGTATGAGCAATTGGTGCATATCCCCAGGTACCTGAAAGCGATTGCTCTGCGAATTGACAAGATGCGCTCTAATCCTACGCGCGATATGCAGTGCCAAAAAGATTGGGAATCCGTTGCAAGGCCATGGCAAAAGCTATTTCAAGGCTCAAGAAGCGCCGAGTATGCAGCGAACCAAGACCAGGCTTTAGTCGATTTTCGCTGGCAATTGGAGGAATTAAGGGTGGCTTTATATGCTCAAGAGCTTAAAACCCCAACGCCAATGTCGCTCAAGCGCCTGGAAAAAGTTTTGGCTACTTTGCGCTAAGTCAAATCCACCGTCATTAAGTGGGTATAGGTTCTGTTGTATTGCTTACAATTGATCTATGCATATTTCTATCAAAATTAAAACTATTCCCAATCTTGTCAGTTTTGTTGCTTTTGCTTTGATCGGTACACAAGCAATCGCACAAGCACCTGCTACAGGAGTTGTCACACCAACTGCTGCTCAGCCCAAATTAGCGGTAGTGCTCAATTCTGGAGAGGCATCAGTGAGTTTGATTGACATGCCAACCAGAAAGGTGATCAAAACAGTTCCTGTTGGAAAAGAGCCGCATCACTTAATGATGACGCCGGATCAAAAGACTTTATTAATTGCCAATGCAGCGGGTAATGATGTTGTGTTGATGAATCCTACTACTGGTGAATTGACCGGTAAGATCCCCAATATTATTGATCCTTATCAAATTGGTTACTCTCCAAATTACAAATGGTTTGTTGCCAACGGCAATCGTTTGGATCGAGTGGATATCTATGCGGCTAATGGTGCAGATCTCAAGTTGGCTAAAACAATTAAATTAGCGAAAACGCCAAGCCATATTGCCTTTACCTCTGATAGCAAAATTGCTTTTATTACCTTACAAGACTCCAATCAGCTTGCCGCGATTGATCTAGATACCCAAAATGTGCTTTGGGTAATGCCAACAGGAAATGTTCCCGCTGGTTTATGGATGACTCCTGGAGACCAGTACCTATTGGTCGGTCTTACTGGAGAGGATAACGTACAGGTCATTGATTGGAAAAATCGCAAAGAAGTAAAACGGATATATACCGGTAAGGGTGCGCATAATTTCCGTCCCCTTGGCGACAAGAAACATGTCTTTGTCAGCAATCGAATCGCCTCGACTATTAGTCTGTTAAATATGCAGACCTTGGAAAAGGTGGGCGATATTACTGGTCTCCCATCGGGTCCAGATGATATGGAAATTACACCTGATGGCAAAACGATGTGGGTCACATTTCGATTTGCAAAAAAAGCGGGTGTTATTGACATCCCAACAATGAAACTGGCAACAGTCATTCCTGTAGGCAAATCTCCGCATGGCGTTTTCTTTTATCCGCGGGCCTCTTGGGAGTAAAAAGGATTCTGTGATGAAGCATCAACGCCTCATTTCAATTGCAGCCGCGCTCTTGCTCGGCTGTTTTTCATTGGGAACGACTGTCAATGCGTATGCGCAGGCGCCAAACTGTAATAAAACGGTATATCTCACTTTTGATACTGGCAACATGTCAGTTGCGCAAACTGTTGCTGACATACTCAAGCGTCAAAATGTCAAAGCCACATTCTTTTTAGCTAACGAGAAAACCTTCCGGGGCGATTTTTCATTGGAAGATTCTTGGAAGCCGTATTGGCAAGAGCTGGTGAAAGACGGGCACCACTTTGGTAGTCACACTTATGACCATACTTATTTTGTCAAAGACGGACCTAAGGGCGAGGTTTTTGAAAAGCCCCAATTTGGTCCCAAGGCTGGTATGACGATTCTGTACAACGAAGCGTTAATGTGTAAAGAAATTCGGAGAGTCGATGTACGCTTTCAGGAGTTAACAGGACAATCATTGCAACGTATTTGGCGAGCCCCTGGCGGGAAGACTTCACCGACACTCATTCGGATGGGTGATATGTGTGGATATCAGCATATTGGCTGGGCGCCTGCGGGTTTTTTGGGAGACGAGCTTAGCTCTGATAAGTATCCCAATCAAATTCTATTGGAAAAGGCCAGCCGTCAAATCCAGAATGGTGACATTACGATGGCGCATCTGGGAATCTGGTCCAGAAAGGATCCCTGGGCACCCGCTGTATTAGAGCCTTTGATTGTGAATTTAAAGCAGCGGGGTTTCTGTTTTGGTTTATTACCCACTGCACACAAAAATTTGGCAGATCAGTCAAAATAAAGCATGGATTTAAGTTCAATCATCACTGCGCTATCGGGTGCTTATGGCAGCCTCCAGGAATGGATTTTTTCAACCATTGGGGCGCCATTACTGTATCAATTTGATTTGATGTCTTGGGCTGAAGATGCGTTTGATGGGGTAGATTGGTTTTTGTTTGGTTGCATTCAAATTTTGCTCATCTTGACTGTGCTGCGCACCTGGGAGCGGTTTAACCCAGCAGAAAAGCAAGAGCGCTTTGCGCCATCAACCAAAGCAGATGTGTTCTATACCCTTTTTCATCGTCTTGGCATATTTCATGGCCTGATATTTATTGCGCTGTCGGGCTTCTTTTTTGAAATAGATTCGATCTTGCACGATTTTCGTTTTGATCGCTTCAATGTTGAGTCTTGGTGGCCTGGTGTTACCTCGATACCAGCCGTCAGCTTTTTGGTGTATTTGGTCCTTTTGGATTTTGTAGACTATCTATATCACCGCGCCTCCCATGCATTTAATTGGTGGTGGCAGTTACATGCATTGCATCATAGTCAAACCGTCATGACTGCATGGTCTGACAATCGCAATCATATGTTAGATGACATTATGCGTGCAGTAGTGATGTCATTTTTTGCGCTTCTATTCGGAGTCTCTCCTGGTCAATTTATTGCGCTTGTAGCGCTAAGCCAATTTATTCAAAGCTGGCAACATGCCAACATTAAGGTGGATTTAGGGCCAGCACGATTTCTTTTAATCTCACCCATGTATCACCGTATGCATCATGCAGTGGGCTATGGGCACGAGGCTATCGGCAAGCCAGGCGTGCTTGGAGGGTGCAACTTTGGGGTTTTATTTCCGTGGTGGGATATGATTTTTAAAACAGCAATATTTCCCAAGGCGGTATATCCCACTGGCGTGCGAAACTTCACTGTTTCACAAAATATCATTACGCAGCAATGGCAAGGTTTAGTGCACGCATGCAAAGAGTTGATGCCAAAGTAAACCTAACCAAGTCGTAACACAGGAGCTTATATGGTTGGCTTGCAACAGGTAGTGAAGTCGTTCGGAATGGCGCTTGTGGGCACGATGCATCCCCGTATGCTATGGCTCAGCTTGCGTCCCTTTTTGATTGTTTCTGTTTTGTGGGGCTTACTGATTTGGCTCACTTGGACTCCCGCTCTTGAGGCGTTGAGTATTTTTTTAACGACATCTGCATTTACTAGTTGGATTCAGGATGGGCTGGTTTGGGCGGGATTTGAAAATGCAAGGGCATGGATTGCGCCGCTCTTTTTTGTGATGCTCATTATTCCCTTAATCACGATTAGTTTATTGGTGTTTATCGCATTTTCAACTGTGCCTGCGATTGTGAATACAGTAACGCGTCAACCGGCATATCAGGGATTAGAGTGCAGGCGGGGAGGCGGTGTATTTGGTAGTTTGATTTACACCCTGTGGTCAGCATTTTTATGTTTGGTGTTGGTAATGTTGACTTTGCCAGTGTGGTGGGTGCCACCACTGGTTGCCATTTTGCCGCCATTGCTGTGGGGGTGGCTAACGATGCGATTGATGTCTTACGATGTTTTAGCAAAACATGCGAGCACACAAGAGCGTGATGCGCTTTTGGAAAAGTACCGTTGGCCATTACTGCTGATGGGAATTGTTTCTGGTATGTTGGGCGCTGTCCCCACATTTTTCTGGGCAACATCGGCCTTAGCCTTGGTGCTATTTCCGATAGTGAGTTTTGTGGCCTTGTGGGTGTATTCCATTATTTTTGTATTCGCTGCTCTTTGGTTCTCTTATTTCTTAATAGATGCATTGCAAAAAATGCGGCAAGAAGAATTAGATAAAGCGCTCACAGTGCCTGCGCGTGTGATTGACTTGGAGTTGCCGAACCATGGTTGACGCAATGAAAAAAGTAGAGGTTGATGCTCCGGCGTCTAGGCGTTTTGGCTTGATCGTGATTGGTGATGAAATTTTGTCGGGCCGTCGTCAAGACAAGCATCTAAGTAAATTGATTGAGCTTCTCAATGAACGTGGTTTAGGTCTATCTTGGGCAAGATATGTCGCAGACGATCCCGAGCAAATCACTGCAACTCTTAAACAGAGTTTTGCTAGTGGTGACGTTGTTTTTAGTACTGGTGGTATTGGCGCAACTCCAGACGATCACACACGACAATGTGCTGCTTTATCCTTGGGTACAAAATTAGAATTGCATCCAACAGCTCGCGAGTTAATTGCAGGGCGTATTCAGTCAATGGCTGAAGGTGATCCCATTAAGTCAGACCTTAACTCTCCAGAGAACCAGCAACGTTTCAAGATGGGTGAGTTTCCGATTGGCAGTGAAATCATTCCTAACCCATACAACCAGATTCCAGGTTTTCGTATTCAAGAACATCATTTTTTGCCTGGCTTCCCAGTAATGGCAGCGCCGATGATGGCGTGGTGCTTAGATACTCATTACAAAGATCTCTTTCATCAAGAGAATTGGGCGGAGCAAAGCTTTATTGTGCCCAAGGGGATTGAATCGACCTTAACCCCGCTCATGGAGCGAATTGAGGCTAATTTTCCCGGCGTAAAGGTCTTTAGCTTGCCGTCCGTAGGTGATGCCAGCAAGGGTGGGGTGTATGCCCAGCGTCACATTGAGCTAGGCATCAAAGGCAATGCGAATTTGCTCGAAAGTGCTTGGATTGCCCTCAGAACTGGTACCCAAGAGCTGGGGTATGAGATTGTCGACATTAGCTAGTTCTAAATGCACTAAATAGGTGCATATTAAGGAATTTGAGCCAAAATGCCCTCATATTGGGCACTTAATTAGTGCAATAATGAGTGTTCCCCGTTGTTTGCTTCAGTAAATTACATACATCCGTTAGGCATGTTGAATGCCTGGAATAAACAAGGGTGTATGCCTTACGTTTGAATTCCGAGTTTTAGTTTATAGAGGAGAGATGCATGACGAAGACCGTCGCTGATGTGATGAAGTTAGTTAAAGAGAAAGAATGTACTTTCGTTGATTTCCGATTTGTTGATACAAAGGGTAAAGAGCAACACACGACAGTTCCAATCTCTGCTTTTGACGAAGACAAATTTGAGAGCGGTCATGCATTTGACGGTTCTTCTATTGCTGGTTGGAAGGGCATTGAAGCTTCTGACATGTTGTTGATGCCAGATCCAACCGCTGCATACATTGACCCATTTTATGAAGAGCCAACATTGGTTCTGACCTGTGATGTGATCGAGCCATCTGATGGCAAAGGCTATGACCGCGATCCACGCTCTATTGCAAAACGTGCTGAAGCGTATTTGAAGAGCTCAGGTCTTGGCGACACAGCTTACTTTGGCCCAGAACCAGAATTCTTTATTTTTGACGGCGTTCGTTGGGGTGCCGATATGCAGGGCTGCTTCGTGAAGATTGATTCCGAAGAGGCTCCATGGTCATCAGGTGCAGAAATTGAAGGCGGTAACACTGGTCACCGTCCAGGTAAAAAGGGTGGTTATTTCCCAGTTGCTCCAGTAGATACCTTCCAAGATATGCGTTCAGAAATGTGCTTGATTCTCGAGTCATTGGGCATTCCTGTTGAAGTGCATCACCATGAAGTTGCTGGCCAAGGTCAAAACGAATTGGGTACTAAGTTCAGCACATTAGTACAGCGTGCTGACTGGACTATCTGGCAAAAGTATGTGATTCAAAACGTTGCTCATGCCTATGGCAAAACAGCAACCTTTATGCCTAAGCCAGTAGTTGGTGATAACGGTTCTGGTATGCACGTTCACCAATCTGTTTGGAAGAATGGTGAGAACCTATTTGCAGGCAATGGTTACGCTGGTTTGTCAGAGTTCGCGCTCTACTACATCGGCGGCATCATCAAGCATGCACGTGCATTGAATGCAATTACTAATCCAGGTACAAACTCATACAAGCGTTTGGTTCCAGGCTTTGAGGCGCCAGTGAAGTTGGCATACTCTGCACGTAACCGTTCTGCTTCTATTCGTATTCCACACGTTTCTAATCCAAAGGGTCGTCGTATCGAAACTCGCTTCCCAGATCCATTGGCTAACCCATACTTGGCATTCTCTGCCTTGTTAATGGCAGGTTTGGATGGTGTGCAGAACAAGATTCATCCAGGTGAAGCAGCGGATAAGAACTTGTATGACTTGCCACCAGAAGAGGATGCAAAGATCCCAACCGTTTGCCATAGCTTGGATCAAGCTTTGGAAGCCTTGGACAAAGATCGTGAGTTCTTGACTCGTGGCGGTGTATTTACAAATTCAATGCTCGATGCGTATATCGCACTGAAGAATGAGGATGTCACACGTTTCCGCATGACAACTCATCCAGTTGAATTTGATATGTACTACTCCCTGTAAGCGAAGGAGAGAACTTGAGCGCAGATTTGTTGCGCAATTCGTTCAAGGGAGCAGCTTCGGCTGCTCCTTTTTTTCCGACATTGCTCGATCAGATGCCGAATGCCATCGTGGTATTTGAGGCTGAGAACCAACATTTGGTTTATGTGAACCCGGCTGCCGAGTCAGCTTTAGATCTTTCACGTAAAGCACTTGAGGGTCAATCTGTGCAGGATTTATTTGGTGATAACGCTGCGTTAAGTGCCATGATTGCCGAGGTAAAAGGCGGCCATGTCTTGGCTCAGCGTCAAGAGATGGTATTGGATTCATTACCTGGGAGCATTCATCATGAATCCATTCCGGCTCATGTGGTCGTAGCGAGCCTTGAAGACCCGACACTCATCATGATGGAGTGGTTTCCCATTGATCAGCAATTGCGCAGTGAACGTGACGAACGTGTTACTCAGCAAGTCGAAGCAAATAAGCAACTGATGCGTAACTTGGCCCATGAAATCAAAAATCCCTTAGGCGGTATTCGTGGAGCAGCGCAGTTGTTGGAGTTTGAGTTATCTGAAAAAGGCTTGCGTGAATATACGCAAGTCATCATCAAAGAGTCTGATCGATTGCAGACCCTCGTGGATCGACTGTTAGCGCCACATCGCAAGGCGCATGTCATAGAATCCTTTAATGTACATGAAGCGCTCGAGCGCGTGCGCAGTTTAGTGTTGGCCGAGTTCCCCAAAGGATTACGCATTATCCGCAATTACGACACGAGCTTACCCGAGATCATGGGTGATCGCGAGCAATTGATTCAGGCAGTGCTCAATATTGTCCATAACGCTGCCCAAGCGCTATCTGAAGAAATTAGTCAGGGTAGCGCTCAAATTGAATTAAAAACCCGCGTTGCGAGATCAGTCACGATAGCCAAGAAGCGTTATAAGTTGGCAATGGATTTGCATGTCATTGACAATGGCCCTGGCATTCCAGAGGAGATGATAGACCGCATCTTTTTCCCTTTGGTCTCAGGGCGCGAGGGAGGTAGTGGTTTGGGTCTGACTTTGGCTCAAACTTTTGTTCAGCAGCATCGCGGCTTTATTGCTTGTGATAGTCGTCCTGGACGCACAGATTTTCATATACAAATACCATATCGTAGTCAGGAGAAAGCATCATGAAACCAATCTGGATCGTTGACGATGATCAATCTATACGTTGGGTTTTAGAGAAAGCCTTAGCGCGAGAGAACATCCCGCACAAGAGCTTTTCTAATCCAAATGATGTGTTGAATGCACTGGAAAAAGAGACTCCGCAAGTATTGATTTCAGATATTCGCATGCCCCGTGGCAACGGCTTAGATTTATTGCAGCATGTCAAAGTAAGTCATCCGCATCTACCCGTCATCATCATGACTGCTTTTTCAGATCTAGATTCAGCGGTCTCCTCATTTCAGGGGGGTGCATTTGAGTATCTAACCAAACCTTTTGATGTTGAAAAAGCAGTTGAACTGATTCATCGTGCAGTAGAGCAGGGTATTCGTAGTGAGTCTGGCAATAAGGAAGCGGCGGCTTGGAGACAAGAATCGACTGAGATTATTGGGCAGGCGCCTGCCATGCAAGAAATTTTTCGAGCCATTGGACGCCTTGCGCAATCCCATGCCACCGTTCTCATTACTGGAGAATCTGGTGCAGGAAAAGAGTTGGTGGCGCATGCCTTACACAAACATAGCCCCAGGGCAAAAGGTCCTTTTGTATCACTCAGTACTTCGGCTGTGCCAAAAGATTTGTTGGAATCCGAGTTATTTGGGCATGAACGCGGGGCTTTCCCTGGTGCGCAAACATTGCGACGGGGGCGTTTTGAGCAAGCTGATGGCGGTACCTTATTTTTGGGTGAGATAGGCGATTTGCCTTTTGATTTACAAACCCGCTTACTGCGCGTCTTAACCGATGGACATTTTTATCGAATGGGTGGTCAAGATCCCATTAAGGCAAACGTGCGCATCATCGCCTCAACCCATCAAAATCTTGAACAACGGGTTGCAGCGGGTACGTTTAGAGAAGATTTAATGCATCGACTTAATGTCATTCGTTTACGCATGCCATCATTGCGCGAAAGAAGTGAAGATATTCCAATCCTGGCAAGACATTTCATGCTCTCTTGCGCTAAATCTCTTGGTGTTGAGCCTAAAAAACTCTCAGATGAGGTGCTCAAAGAAATCAGTGCTATGCCATTTCCTGGAAACGTTCGTCAGTTAGAAAATCTATGTCATTGGTTAACTGTTATGACGCCTGCAAGCGTGATTGGTGTCGGTGATCTGCCCGCAGATATTGTCGCGCAAGCTAGTGAGCAACCTGTGGTGCTGCATGGCGAATCTTCTCCAACAAACCCTGTTCTAGCAAAGTCCACTGCAAGTGATTGGGAAAGTGGGTTAGGGCGCTTGGCAGTCAAGATGCTGCAAGACGGTGACAAAGAAGTCTACGATGCACTATGTTCTCGTTTTGAGAAAGCCGTATTGCAAGCAGCTCTAGAGGTCACTCGTGGTCGCCGTGTTGAGGCAGCTCAGCGTTTGGGTATAGGGCGCAACACGATTACTAGAAAACTGCAGGAATTGGGCATAGATGACTGATTCCATTCGCATTGCGGCATGGAATGTGAACTCTTTAAAGGTTCGTCTTCCACATGTTCTGCGCTGGTTAAAAGATCAGGAAAGTAAAGGTCAAGCAATTGACGGCCTTTGCTTGCAAGAACTGAAGCTGACCGATGATAAATATCCGCATGCTGAACTGGAGGCGGCTGGCTATTTAAGTCTTGCTGCAGGCCAAAAAACCTACAATGGAGTAGCTATCATTGCACGTAAGGCTGCTTTAGCGGCAATTGCAAGTGATGCAGCAACAACATTTCTCAAGCCTACTCGCAATATGCCTCATTTTGAAGATGAGCAGCAGCGCATTCTGGCCGCCACAATTCCCTTTGCTGGTATGCAACCGATTCGCTTGATCTCAGCTTATTTTCCCAATGGTCAATCGCCCGATAGTGAGAAATTTGCTTACAAACTCAACTGGCTCAAATCTTTGCAGTCTTGGTTAATAGAAGAACTTGAGCAGAATCCACGCTTAGCATTATTGGGGGATTTCAATATTGCGCCGGCAGATGATGATGTTCATGATCCCAAGGCCTGGGAAGGTCAAAATCTCGTTTCTCCTCAAGAGAGGGCGGCATTTCAAGCGTTGACCGATCTGGGTCTACGTGATTCATTTCGTATGTTTGAGCAAGCCCCCAAACTCTATAGTTGGTGGGACTATCGTATGATGGGTTTTCGCAGAAATGCGGGGTTACGAATTGATCACATCTTGCTGAGCAATGCCCTGCAAGAAAAATGTGAAGCGAGTGTAATAGACAAAGAACCAAGAACCTGGGAGCAGCCGTCCGATCATGCTCCTGTGATTGCTACGATTGCAAAATCGTAGACATACAGCGGTTGGTAGCGCAATCTATGATGCCCATTTTGTATTCGTATCGTAGATGTCCTTATGCCATGAGAGCACGCATGGCTCTGCATTACGCAGGCATTGTTGTGGAGCACCGTGAGATTTCTCTTCGCGAAAAACCGCAGTCCATGTTAAAGGTTTCTCCCAAAGGAACTGTACCCGTTCTTTGCTTGCATGATCGCATCATTGATCAAAGTATCGATATTATTCACTGGGCATTACAGCAGAATGATCCATATGATTGGATGCAGGCCGATCCCATGTTTGCTCGGGGATGGATGGAAAAAAATGATGGTCCATTCAAAAAAATACTGGACCAATATAAATATCCCAATCGCTTTCCTGAGCTCGATCAGCGGGAAGTGCTTCATCAGGCTCGCGTGGTCATGTTAGATCCCCTTGAGGCAGTATTACAAAATCATTCTTACATCATGGGCAGCAAAACCACATGGGTGGATATTGCTATATTTCCATTTATTAGGCAATTTTCCATGGTCAATATCGAGCAATTTTCTGCATTACCACTGCCCGCTACTCAGGCTTGGTTAACGGAGCAACTAGAATCCAAATTATTTCAGGCGGTTATGGTGAAGTATCCAACTTGGACGGATAGCATTAAATAAAAGCGGTTGCCTTTTTAGTATAGTAATAGCTATACGCATCCTCATCATTCACTGGAATTTATGAAAAGAAATTTTGTATACCTTGCTTGCACACTTGTTTTGGGATTATTTGCTAGTGCTGTACAAGCAGATCCCCCGGTGGCACCGTTTTATGAAGACGTGATCAAAATGAGTCCAAGCGGTAAGCTTGGGCAGGTAATGAAAAAGGAAAAGATTGGCACCTCCATCAAAGGTGCGCAGGCTTGGAAGATTGCATATGTTTCCTCTGACGTTGCGGGGCGAAAACATCTGGTAACGGGTTTGGTGGTTGCGCCATTAGGTGTCGCTCCAAAAGAGGGTAGGCCAATTATGGCTTGGGGGCATGGCACAACAGGTGCCGCGCAAAATTGTGGACCTTCTCAAGTTTTAAACCCCGCAGTGCCATTAAATGAATATTTTCTGATTGGCGGTAACTCATGGACGGATTACGGAATTCCCAGTATTGAGGAATTTATTAAAGAGGGTTACGTTGTCGTTGCTACAGACTATCAAGGCTTAGGCGGAGGGGGCGATCATCAGTATGCCCTTGCAGCAAGCAATGCGATGGATATGATTGATTCTGCAAGAGCTGCTAGCTCAATGAAAGAGACGGGCGCAGGAAATAAAACAATTGTCTATGGCTGGTCCCAGGGTGGTGGTGCCGTTCTAGCGGCAGCGAGCATGCCTGAGTATCTCAATAAAAAAGGCACTGTTGCCGATCATCTTGAGCTAGTTGGTGTGGTAGCTCTGGCCCCGCATGATATTGCCATCATGTTGCCTAATGCTACTACTAATGAAGACAATGCCAAAAAATCGTTAGATGGTCTTATCAAAATGTTCACTGGAAATGTGTTTGATTTTTCTCATATGGCAATGAGTATGTGGGGTGTTAGGGCCAGTGATCCTCGTCTGAATTTGACGGATATTTTCACGAACGATGGGGCAAAAGTACTTGATGAAGTGATTCGCAACAAGTGCATGCATGCTGTAGCTGATACGTTAAATTTTAATTTCAGCAATCAGTACAAAGCGCTTTTAAAAGATCAAATTACCAACCCTTTAAATTGGACTAAGGCAATGGTTAAGGGTAGTGTGAACCCAGTCAAGCCCGTTGCTCCCGTAGTGATTTATTGGGGCAATAAAGACACTACGAATCCTCCTATTATGGGTAAGCTTTATCAGGATCAAATGTGTCAAATGGGTGGCAATGTGAATCGTGTGCAATTGCCAGGAGATCAATCGCACTTCACCACGCCAGGATCTTCTGCGCCACTCTATCGCACTTGGATTAAAGAGCGTCTAGAAGGCAAGCCTGCATTGAATAATTGTCAGCAGGGATCAACACTACCCAGCTAATGAATAGTATTGATGCCCTAAGCCAGGCCACCATGTCTGAGTAGGGCGTCGATACTGGGCTCTCGGCCTCTAAACGCTTTAAAAGACTCAGCTGCAGGGCGACTGCCGCCAACTTCTAAGATTTCCTTACGATAGCGGGCACCCGTTTTTGGATCAAGGACGGAACCAGTGAGCTTTGCAGCTTCTTCAAAAGCTGAGTACACATCAGCTGACAGAACCTCTGCCCACTTATAGCTGTAGTAACCGGCGGCATAACCGCCCGCAAAGATATGGCTAAAAGTATTGATCCAGCGCGAGATCTCGGGCTGGGGAATGACGTTAAATTCAGCAGCAATCTTTCTAGAGAGCTCTAAAACTGCTTGACCTTGCGCGCTCGATGCACCAAAGCGAGAGTGCAATCTCCAGTCAGTTAAAGACATGACGATTTGACGTAAAGTCATTAAGCCATTCTGAAAATTTTTAGCCGCCAAGATTTTTTCAAATAACTCTCGTGGTAACGGTTTGCCAGTTTCTACATGAGCAGTCATTTTTTCTAGAACTTCCCATTCCCAACAAAAATTTTCCATAAATTGACTTGGTAGCTCTACAGCATCCCACTCGACACCATTTATGCCAGAAACTCCTAGTGCGCTCACTTGGGTGAGTAAATGATGAAGGCCGTGACCGCTCTCATGGAATAAGGTGATGACATCATCATGGGTAATTGTTGGCTGACGCAATACGCCATCTACCTTTACTGGTGGTGCGAAATTGCACACTAAATACGCGACTGGAGCTTGAATTTCTCCATTCGGAAGCTCTCTGCGCCCGCGTGCATCATCCATCCAGGCCCCACCACGCTTACCCGGACGCGCATAAGGGTCAAGGTAAAAGTAGGCGCGGGTCTCACCGGTTAAATCCTTTACTGCAAAGGACTGCACATCAGGATGCCATGTTGGTAAGTTTGCTGATTCAATGGTGACGCCAAATAGCGATTGAATAACGCCAAACAAGCCATCTAAAACTTTCGGTAGTGGAAAGTATTGCTTTAATTCATTTTCTGAAAAAGCATAACGTTGTTGCTTGAGACGTTCGGCAACAAAAGCACTATCCCATGGTAAAACTCCATCGGTAATGCCCAACTCCTCTCGCGCAAATTGAGTAAGTTCATCCCAGTCTCTTTGTGCGTAAGGCTTGGCTTTATGTGCAAAGTTGGTTAAAAAAAGATCCACTTCGTCTACGGTATTAGCCATTTTTGGGGCCAGGCTCAAGGCGGCAAAATTAGCAAAGCCAAGCATTCTTGCTTCTTCGTCTCTCAGTTTTAGCTGATCAAGCATGTTTTGGGAGTTATCCCAGGAAGCGTTACCTTGTGCGTACTTTGGCCCCAGTTCGGAGGCTCTTGTGACATAGGCTTCATACATCAAGCGCCGGAATGTACGATTCTCTGCGTATTGCATGACTGGGTAGTAGGATGGAAAGTGCAGTGTGAATGCCCAGCCTTGTAGATTTTTTTGACGAGCAGTGTCAGCTGCCGCAGCCCGAACATCTTCTGGTAGGCCTGCTAAATCTGCCTCATCTGTAATGAGATGAACAAATGCATCGGTAGCATCCAAGACATGGTCTGAAAATGCTTTGCCTAAAATCGCTTGTTCATCTTGAATTTGGGTAAAGCGAGGTTTATCAGCATCACTGAGCTCTGCGCCACCCAAACGAAAATCTCGCATAGAGTTTTCTATCACTTTTTTCTGGGCAGGATGAAGATTTGCAAAGTCCGGGCTCTTGCTAAGCTCCTTAAATCTTTGATAGAGGGCTAAGTTTTGACCAAGACTTGAAAAAAATGCAGTGACCTGCGGCAGCATTTCACCATAAGCCGCTCTTAGCTGGGGGGTGTCAGCTACGCTATTTAAATGAGAAATGACGCTCCATGATCTACCTAGCGCCTCAGTAGCATCTTCCAGGGGCTCCACCAAATCGTCCCAAGTGGGCGGTGTTTGTGGATTGGTTGCAGTATCTACCGCTAATTGAGCCTTTTTGAGTAAAAATTCAATGGCAGGATGTATATGCTCAGGTTTGACATCCGAATACGTGGCAATACCTCTGCCAAAAGTGAGCAAAGGATTGTTTTGTAATTCTGAGGGGAGGGCGTCTAAATGGGATGTATTCATCCCTCTAGCTTAATGGATCTAGAGTTTGGCTGCTTTTTCTGCGGCTTCTAAAGTATTCATTAATAGCATAGTGATGGTCATTGGACCAACGCCACCTGGTACTGGTGTAATCCAGCCGGCCACATATTTTGCTGTATCAAAATCGACGTCGCCACAGAGTTTTCCATCGGGCAGTCGGTTGATGCCTACATCAATGACAACCGCACCATTTTTCACCATGTCTCCTGCGATCATTTTTGGTTTACCGGTGGCAACCACCAAAATATCGGCATCTTTTGTATGGTGAGCTAAATCTCGAGTTTTGCTATTGCATATAGTCACGGTGGCGCCCGCTTGAAGTAACAGCATTGCCATGGGCTTACCTACAATGTTAGAGGCGCCAACAACGACAGCGCGAGCGCCGCGAATGGGGTAGTCAATACTCTCTAGTATCTTCATGCAGCCATAGGGTGTGCAGGGTTTAAATTCAGGTTGACCAACCATCAGAGCGCCAGCATTAGCAACATGAAAGCCATCCACATCTTTTTCTGGAGCAATAGCTTCTAACACTCTTTCAGACGCAATATGCTCGGGAAGAGGAAGTTGGACAAGGATGCCATGAATAGCCGGATCAGCATTGAGAGTGGCTATACGGGCGAGTAGCTCTTCTTCACCAAGCTCTGCCGAATAACGCTCTAGTACTGAATGAAAGCCAACATCCTCGCAAGCCTTTACCTTATTGCGAACATAGACCTGACTAGCAGGGTTGTCGCCTACGACGATGACGGCCAGTCCGGGGCGGACTCCTTTAGCGGTAACAATTGCTCCTCGAGCAGCAATTTCTGTGCGAAGCTTTTTAGAGAGGGCGTTTCCGTCAAGAAGTTGAGCAGGCATCAGTAACTAATAATCCTATTAGTTTGGTTGAGGGTCGGATAGGGCGAGGCGCAGAAGGTCTGCGACGGTATTGACGTTCAACTTTTCCATAATATTGGCGCGGTGCGCTTCAACAGTCTTAATGGAAATGCCTAGATCATCCGCAATTTGCTTGTTAAGGCGACCTGCAACAATTCGCTCCAGTACTTGACGCTCTCGGCCAGTAAGTTTGCTTAAGAGGCTTTGGGTAATCTTACGTTGACTTGCTTGTGAGTAATCTACACGTGCTTTAGCAAGCATGCGATCTACCAAACCACACAAGTCATTTTCTTTAAATGGTTTTTCGATGAAGTCTACTGCGCCACGCTTCATAGTAGAAACTGCCATTGAGACGTCACCGTGACCTGTAATAAAGGCAACAGGCATCGGTAAATTTTCACTAATTAAACGCTCTTGCAATTCTAGGCCAGACATTCCTGGCATGCGGACATCCAAGATGGCGCACGAGATAGTGGATTTATCGGTGCTTTGTAGTGATTGTAAAAATCGTTCTGCGCTCGCATGACAGCGAACAACATATCCATTGCTCTCGAGCAACCACGTTAGGGAATCGCGAACCGCTTCATCGTCATCTACTACATAAACCACTTCAGCCTGGTTCGGTTTGGTATTCACGCTTAAATTCATTTAGATCTCGCAAGATATTTCAAATAATGAAGCAATTAAATATTTTCCTTCGCCCCCATGGCTTCTGTGGCTTCAGGGGAAACTAGGGGTAGGAGTATTGTAAAGGTGCAGCCAGACAGCTTCGTCTGTTCTTGATCCATGCGATTGACTGCCCAAAGCCTGCCGTGGTGGGATTCGATAATAGACCGGCAAATATTGAGCCCCATACCCATACCATCGGATTTAGTGCTAAAAAAGGGCTCAAACATGCGTTCTGAGACGGATTCGGGGATGCCAGCACCCCCATCACTGACCTGAATTCTTAACATTGCAGGAAAAATACTGGTGTCCAGATCGGCGCTAATGGCTACTGGAGGGGCGGACCAGCGAGAGGAAAGAGGGTAAGCTTCCCGCGTGCTATCGAGCCCATTTTTTAAAAGATTGACCAATACTTGCAGAATGAGGACGGGATCAATATCTACAGTGGGTAGGTTATCGGCAATATTGCTTGTGATGGCGAGGCGATGCCGGTGCGCTTCGATTTCCACGAGCCCAACCGCATCATTAATGATTTCCGCAATCGTCGTGGATTTGCGTTGCGGTTCGCTACGTTTGACAAAGCCCCGAATGCGTTGAATGATGGTGCCAGCACGATGCGCCTGTTCAGAAGCTTTCTCAAGCGCTGGCAAGATCTCTTTTGTAACGGCGGGATCTGAATTTCCCTCTAAACGTTTTGCAACACCCATGCAGTAGTTGGAAATGGCTGATAGAGGTTGATTTAATTCGTGGGCAAGTGATGAAGCCATTTCACCCATGGTCGTTAAACGACTGGTAAATTGCATGCGCTCTTCTTGCTGACGAGACAACTCTTCAGCCTCCTTGCGAACGCTAATATCTGTTGCAATCAATAGCTGGGCAAGGCGTCCATCAACCCAAGGGATAAAACGATGGCGCACTTCATACCATTTATTGCTGCCATCGCTCAATTGAATTTCTTCAGATTCTGACTCTTGATATAAAAAGGAAGTTGGAATGCCAGGTGGAGAATCTTGCAGGTCCTCTGCCACATCATGTAGCGTTTGCAGATCATCGGCATTGCCTGCCAGCATAAAGTGACCTTTTGAGTCGTCGCCAAAATTTTCTCGATAAAAGCGATTGGCAAATAAAAGTTTGTCATTTTCAAGATCCACTACTGAAACAGCTGCATCAAGACCTTCAAGAACGGTAATAAAGCGTTCTTGTGAGGCTGCTAACTCTTCTCGAATCTTTTTAGGCTCAGAAATATCAATCAAAGAGGTAACCCAACCTGTTTGCTTGCCTTTTTCATTAATCAAAGGGGCGATAAACGTTCGCGTCTGAATCATGGTGCCATCGCGTCGCATGATAGAGCCCTCAATACCGTTTTTTAAATCAATTTCAGACCTTAGGACACGATTCATCTTTTCCACCAGCTCGTCACGCTTAGAATCTGGCCAAAAGGGGAAGGGTGGGGTTAAGCCAATCAGCTCTTTAGCGGTCCAGCCAGTCATTTCGCAGAAGGCGCGATTGACATAGGTAATGCGTTTTTGCATATCATGGGCGCGGATGCCCACGGGAGTAGAGTTTTCCATGGCGTTACGAAAGCTGGTTTCAGTACGCAAATTAGCTTCAGCCTCTTGACGAACTTGCATCTGTTTTAAAACAGACCAAAGGCTCCAGATCACAAAAACAGAGAGACCCAATACAACACCAATCAGCATTCTAAAAGTTAAATCCGTCGGTGGTGGATAAGTATCAATTCGTAAAACAATATTTGGGCTTAGTACTCCAATGTCTAAACTGGTCTGATTGCTAAAGGCCCGTTTGGGCGTGTTGCGATCCGAGGAGATGGCTAGAACTCTGTCGTTATCCGAGAGAAGGGTGAATCGATAGTGCGCTTTGAGTTCCGCTGGAATGACATCTAAGATGCCTTGGGTGGTATACAAAGCAGCCAGAAAGCCGATGGCCTGACCCCCGACAATATTTGGCGCTACTTGCCAAAAGACGGTTCTACGATCTTTTGCAACAGGCTGTGATCCTGCAAAATCGAGCGAAATGAATTGACTAAATGAAGTTCTGTTAGTGACGCGACTAAGTTCAATTGCACTAGAAAGTGCTTCGTTGATGGCTTGATCATTTTGATGTTTCCCAATCCAGTCTGACTTTGGATTGCTTATAGGTACGGACCAGACTCGTGAACTATCCGCATCAAGCCAGATAATTTTGACTATTTCCTGGTTGTTTTGTACTAAATCATTGGACTGCTCTCGCACTAGTTGCTTAAGCTTCATATCATCGCTACTAGCAGCGATTTCGCGATTAATCGTGTTGAGTGATTCGGTATTGTTTGAAAAGCGCAGTTGAATTCTCTGCTTAGCAAAGGAAAGCTCTCTAAATAGCGCAGCCTCTTGTTGTCCTTTGTCCTGTAGTTGCAATGTCCCCAAAATAATGCCCATCACCAAAGTGAATAGAACGATGGCAAGTAATGGGGTGTATACGAGCTTTAGCCCCCGAATTTTTCGGAGCCAGTTAAAGGGCTTTAAAACTAGATTGGTTAAAACAGAAGATTTCATACGATTAAGATGATTTTGCCTTATGGATAACCATCTAATCCCTTTTTAACTTCTTGATCCTTTGATTTGCAGTGCAATATAATTTCATATAGTGAGAAATATTCCCATTATGTGGAAAATTTCTTGTATACACCGATTTACCTTCCTAGAATGTTGTCTATAGAGTGAATGTCGTACGGGCATAAGGCCAACAATTGAAATAACTATTGGAGACAAGTTATGGCAGCGGTTCCAGAACAATTTCTAGGTAAACAGAATCAACAGGATGCCGATCCTGTTGAAACACAAGAGTGGTTGCAAGCCTTAGATGGCGTCATTCATAACGAAGGACCTCAGCGCGCTGCCTACTTAATTGATCAGCAGATTTCTCATGCGCGAGTCAATGGCGTAGTGCAACCATTTCATGCGGAGACGCCGTACATCAATACGATACCTGTAGAAAATCAGGCTCGTTTACCTGGCGATCAAAATATTGAACATCGCATTCGTTCGTACACTCGTTGGAATGCAATGGCAATGGTATTGCGAGCCAATAAAGATACCAATGTGGGCGGCCATATTTCTTCATTTCAATCTGCTGCCACTTTGTACGATGTAGGTTACAACCATTTTTGGCATGCTCCTTCGGCAGAGCATGGTGGTGATCTTATCTTTGTTCAGGGACATTCTGCGCCTGGTGTTTATGCACGCGCATATATGTTGGGTCGCTTGACTGATGATCAGCTTAATAATTTCCGCCAAGAGGTTGGTGGCAAGGGCATTTCAAGCTATCCACACCCATGGCTAATGCCAGATTTCTGGCAGTTCCCAACAGTATCGATGGGTCTTGGTCCAATCATGGCCATTTATCAAGCGCGCTTTATGAAGTACTTAAGAGATCGTGGCTTCATTCAGGAACAAGGCCGTAAGGTTTGGGCGTTTTTGGGTGATGGAGAAACCGATGAGCCAGAATCTCTTGGTGCAATTGGAATGGCTGGTCGCGAAAAATTAGACAACCTGATTTTTGTTATTAATTGCAATTTGCAACGCCTTGACGGACCAGTAAGGGGTAACGGCAAAATTATTCAAGAGCTAGAAAGTGAGTTCCGTGGTTCTGGCTGGAATGTCATCAAGGTGGTTTGGGGTGGCCATTGGGACGCTTTATTTGCTCGTGATAAAAAGGGCATCTTGATGCAACGCCTTGGTGAGATTGTGGATGGTCAATACCAAACCATGAAGGCCAAGAATGGCGCTTATGTGCGTGAAACCGTCTTCAATACTCCTGAGCTCAAAGCGTTGGTGGCGGATTGGAGCGATGATGAGATTTGGCAATTAAATCGTGGCGGTCATGATCCTCACAAGGTGTATGCAGCATTTCATGCGGCTGTAAACCATAAAGATCAGCCGACAGTGATATTGGCTCACACTATTAAGGGCTACGGTATGGGTGGCTCTGGTGAAGCAATGAATATTGCGCACCAAGCCAAGAAAATGAACGACGATGATGTTCGTCGCTTTAGAGATCGCTTTGAGATTCCAGTAAAAGACGAGCAGTTAGCAGAGATGCCATTGGTGAAATTTGCGGAGGGCAGTCCAGAGCTTGAGTATATGAAAGCGCGACGTCAAGAATTGGGTGGTTACTTACCGCAACGTCGCACTAAAGCAGAGAGCTTGCCTGTGCCCTCCTTGGATGCATTTGCACCATTGCTTGAGGCAACAACCGAAGGGCGTGAGATCTCCACAACGATGGCATTTGTTCGCATGCTGAACACCATTGTGCGCGATAAAACCATCGGCAAGCGGGTCGTTCCGATCGTGCCCGATGAGTCTCGCACCTTTGGTATGGAAGGCATGTTCCGACAATTAGGTATTTGGAATCAATTAGGCCAACTGTATACGCCTGAAGATCATGATCAGTTGATGTTCTACAAAGAAGATAAAACTGGCCAAATTCTGCAAGAGGGTATTAATGAGGCAGGCGGGATGTGCGATTGGATAGCGGCTGCTACTTCGTACTCCACCCATGGTGTGCCGATGTTACCGTTCTATATTTTCTATTCCATGTTTGGTTTCCAACGCATTGGGGATCTTGCATGGGCAGCAGGCGATATGCGAAGCCGCGGCTTCCTGCTTGGCGGAACTGCAGGAAGAACAACACTCAATGGAGAAGGGTTGCAGCATGAGGACGGTCATAGTCACTTGTGGAGTGCTGCCGTACCCAATTGCATTAGTTATGACCCCACTTTTGCCTTCGAATTAGCAGTAGTCATTCAGGATGGCATGCGTCGCATGTTAGAGGTACAAGAAGACGTGTATTACTACGTCACATTAATGAATGAAAACTACGCGCATCCAGCAATGCCAAAAGGTGCAGAACAAGACATCATTAAGGGGATGTATAAATTAAAGTCTGTGGGCGATAACAATGCTAAGTTGCGCGTACAACTTTTAGGTTCAGGCACCATCTTCCGAGAGGTGATTGAAGCAGCAGAGATGCTGCATAAAGACTGGGGTGTTGCCTCTGATTTGTGGGGATGCCCAAGTTTTACTGAGCTTGGTCGTGATTGGAATGCAGTTCACCGGGCAAATTTATTAAACCCAACAGCTGCACCAAAACTTTCACATGTAGAGCAGTGCTTAAAAGATACTGCCGGTCCTATAGTTGCAGCTACGGATTATGTGCGTTTATTTGCAGAGCAAATTCGTCCTGCACTTCAGCATATGGGTCGTCGTTACGAGGTATTAGGAACGGATGGCTTTGGAAGATCGGATACCCGGGAAAAATTGCGAGACTTCTTTGAAGTGGATCGTCGTTGGGTTGTGGTGACCGCTTTGCGTTCATTAGTTGATGCGGGTCAGTTAGATCGCCAAAAACTCGCCGATGCTATTCAGAAATACGGCATCGATATTTCTAAACCTAATCCAATGACCGTTTAACGCGAGATCAATTCATGAGCCAAATTATTGAAATTAAAGTCCCGGATATTGGCGACTATAAGGATGTTCCCGTTATAGAGGTATTGCTAAAGGCGGGCGACAACATCGAAATCGAGCAATCTATTGTTGTTCTGGAGTCTGACAAAGCAACCATGGATGTTCCTTCATCTCATGCGGGCGTAGTAAAAGATGTCAAAGTAAAAGTGGGTGACACCCTATCTGAGGGCTCGGTAGTGATTACGCTTGAAGAGGGTGCCGCGGCCCCAGCATCTCCAACCCAAGCTGCTGTGCCTCCAGCCTCGCCAACGAATTCAGGCGGCGCTCTGATAGAAGTTAAGGTCCCAGACATTGGTGACTATAAAGATGTACCAGTAATTGAAGTGCTTGTGAAAGCTGGTGACAAGGTTGAGAAAGAGCAGTCTATTGTGGTGCTCGAGTCAGACAAAGCCACAATGGATGTTCCCTCTACTCATGCCGGGATTGTTAAAGAGGTCAAGGTAAAGGTTGGCGACAATCTTTCTGAAGGATCGGTAGTTATTATTTTAGAAAGTGGTGCAGGCTCTGCTACAACTCCTGTTGCTATTCCAGCTTCATCGCCAGCACCAGCTGCAAAAGTTGTGGAACCGCCAATACCTAGGGCACCAGCACCGCCACCATTGAGCAATCCAGCACCGCAGGTTGATGTTGCATATAGTCATGCAAGTCCTTCTGTGCGCAAGTTTGCAAGAGAGCTTGGTGTGACGATTGCTCAAGTCAAAGGGTCTGGTCCAAAAGGGCGCATTACACAAGAAGACGTTCAAGCATTTGTGAAGGCGGCGATGAGCGGTGGTGCAGGCAGTCCTGCAGCTGCTTCTGCTGGAGGTAGTTTAGGCGGCCTCAATTTAATTCCTTGGCCAAAAGTTGACTTTACTAAGTTTGGTGAAATCGATCGTCAACCGCTCAATCGCATTAAAAAATTGACAGCAGCCAACCTAGGCCGTAATTGGGTAATGATTCCGGCGGTAACGTATCACGAGGATGCTGATATCACTGATCTTGAAGCTTTCCGTGTGCTGACGAACAAAGAAAATGAGAAGAAGGGCGTCAAAATTACGATGCTTGCCTTCTTGATGAAGGCAGCTGTAGCTGCGTTGAAAAAATATCCTGAGTTCAATAGCTCATTAGATGGCGATGATTTGATTTTGAAGAAGTACTTCAACATCGGTTTTGCCGCTGACACTCCAACCGGTTTAGTGGTACCAGTCATTAAAAATGCCGATAAGAAAGGGATTTTTGAGATTGCGCAAGAAACATCGGAACTTGCAGGGCTTGCACGTGAAGGTAAATTAAAGCCCGATCAAATGCAGGGAGCCAGCTTTACCATCTCTTCACTGGGCGGCATCGGTGGAACCTATTTCTCACCAATTGTGAATGCTCCAGAAGTGGCTATTTTGGGTGTGAGCAAGGCGGCCATGAAGCCTGTATGGGATGGTAAGCAATTTGTCCCACGCTTAATCTGTCCTTTATCGCTGTCTGCAGACCATCGTGTCATTGATGGTGCATTAGCGACTCGCTTTAATCTTTACATCGCTCAACTCTTAGCCGACTTCCGTCGCGCCACTCTGTAAGGAAGATTCATGGCTAGGCAAACTATCCTCGTACCAGATATTGGTGATTATGCAGATGTGCCTGTGATTGAGGTACTCGTTAAAGTAGGTGATGTAGTTGAAAAAGAGCAGCCACTATTAGTGCTTGAATCGGACAAGGCAACTATGGAAGTTCCGGCTGACGTTGCTGGGACGATTACCAGCATCTCTGTTAAATTAGGCGATAAAATGAGCAAGGGTTCTGCCATTGCAGAAATTGATACTAGCGAAGCAACCCCTGCAGCAAAGCCAGTGGTGGCCCCAGCCCCAGCCCCTGCGCCTGCTGCTAACCCTCCGACTCAGGCCATCGCTCCAAAAGCAGGTCAATACAACGGTAAGGTTGATCACGAATGCGAAATATTGGTCCTCGGTGCTGGACCTGGTGGCTATAGCGCTGCTTTTCGTAGTGCCGACTTAGGAATGAACACGATCTTGGTTGAGCGATACGCTACTTTGGGTGGCGTGTGCTTGAATGTTGGCTGTATTCCATCAAAAGCGTTGTTGCACACCACTGCAGTCATGGATGAGGTGAAAACGATGGCCAAACATGGCATCACCTTTGGCGCGCCGAAGATCGAAATTGATCAGTTGCGTGGCTATAAGGAATCTGTCATTGCAAAATTGACAGGTGGCTTAGCTGGAATGGCTAAGGCACGCAAAGTAAAAGTGGTCCGCGGTATCGGGCGCTTTCTGGATGCCAATCATGTTGAAGTCAATCTTACGAGTGGCACGGGTCAAGATGTTACTGACCAGAAAGAAGTCATTCGTTTTCAGAAGGCGATTATTGCTGCCGGAAGTCAACCGGTGAAATTGCCATTCCTGCCGGAAGATCCGCGTATTGTTGATAGTACAGGCGCTTTACTACTCAAGAGTATCCCAAAGCGCATGCTAGTAATTGGCGGTGGCATCATTGGATTGGAAATGGCTACCGTCTATAGCACTCTGGGCTCTCGTATTGATATCGCTGAGATGATGGATGGTCTGATGGCTGGCGCAGATCGAGATTTGGAAAGGGTCTGGGAGAAGTTCAATGCCGGACGTTTTGAAAATATCATGCTCAAGACGCGAGCAGCCAAGGCAGAAGTGAAGTCCGATGGTATTGAGGTGACATTTGAAGGTGAGAATGCGCCTGCGCAGCCACAGACCTATGACTTGGTATTGGTTGCAGTAGGACGTACACCGAATGGTAAAAAAATCGATGCTGACAAAGCCGGTGTACAAGTCGATGAGCGTGGCTTTATTGCAGTTGATAAACAAATGCGCACTAATGTTCCGCATATATTTGCGATTGGCGATATTGTGGGTCAACCCATGTTAGCGCATAAAGCGGTACACGAAGGGCATGTAGCGGCAGAAGCTGCCCATGGAGAAAAGTCTTACTTTGATGCGAAGCAAATTCCATCCGTTGCTTACACTGATCCAGAAGTTGCATGGGCTGGATTGACTGAGGAGCAATGTAAGGCGCAAGGCATTGCCTATGAAAAAGGTTTATTTCCTTGGGCTGCAAGTGGGCGTGCAATCGCCAATGGTCGTGATGAGGGCTTCACCAAGCTTATTTTTGATGCAAAATCACATCGTATTATTGGAGGCGGTATCGTAGGTACGCATGCTGGCGACTTAATTGGTGAAGTATGCTTGGCCATTGAAATGGGGGCGGATGCGGTAGATATTGGTAAGACAATTCATCCTCATCCAACATTAGGTGAGTCTGTTGGTCTTGCTGCAGAAGCGGCCCATGGTCATTGCACAGATTTGCCACCAGTCAAAAAGAAGTCTTAACGTTGATGTTTAAGTAGAAGAAAAGCCCCGAGAGATCGGGGCTTTTGCATTACAGTAGCAGCACTCTTTGTAAAGAGCGTACGCTAAATGTTTTATTTTTTCTTCGCCGCTTTATTTGTCGCGCTAGCACCTTTGGCTACGGCATCAGCTGCGGTATTGATGTTGGTTTGAGCAACCTCTACTGCATGCTTGACCGCTTTTTGGCTTGTTTCATAAACATTGTTGGCTGAGGCAATAGCTTGTTTGAGGGCTTGTACTGCAGCATCAGAGCCTGGGGGTGCATGCTTAGTCCACTCTTCTACAAGGGCATTCATCTTCTTTTGTCCCTCAGCAAATTCTTTTTCTGCGGACTTGGTAAAGCTATCTTGAGTTTCATGGGCTAACTCATACAAATGACGACTATAGGAAATAATTTTTTCTGCAATCGGTTGCACTGTTTCTGCTTGATGCGCGAGAAGTTGCTGGATATCTTTTACTTCCAAGGCTTTCTTTGCGTTATTAACACTATCGCTCAAACTTTGTTTGGCTATAGCAAGATTCAGTTCAACGAGTTTTTCAATGCTTTGCAAAGCTTGGCTAGTCAAGCCACTCAAGGTTTCTAAATTGGCTTTTTGCGCTGCTGCGATTTGTTCTGGCGTTAAGTTCATTTCAATCCCTTTCTTTGGGTCTGCCGTATTTACTATGACTCCGCTGATTCTGCGGGTCAACTAATACCTTCATTATATTGCTCAAATATTGCATTGCACAATAACTGCACACCCCTTCCAGCAGGGGATTCCTAAGTGATACCCCATCAAAAAGCCTAAAATCTACAGTTCACTAATCCCCTCAATTTTCATCACCTATTTATGAAGTTTGGCCTTGAGAGCGCAATTGCACCCATATTCGTATTAATTTGGAGTACAGGGTTTGTGATTGCGCGTTTGGCGATGCCTTATGTAGAGCCAGCAACCTTTCTATTTTGGCGATTTGCAGGCGTTATTGCAGCAATGGCAGCGTTGAGTTTGGTTTGGCGGATGACATGGCCAAGTTGGTCTCAAATAAAACATATTGCCGTGGCAGGCATGTTGCTGCAATTTGGCTATCTCTTAGGCGTTTGGTTTGCTGTGCGCCTAGGCATGACTGCTGGCTTGGTCGCGATTATTGTAGGTCTGCAACCAATTTTGACCGCATGGTTTGCTGCCTGGATTTCTGAAAAGGTAACGCCACGGCAATGGATTGGATTATGTTTTGGTTTTGCCGGAGTCGCTTTAGTGGTGGCTGAAAAAATTGGCTTTGCACATATTCCTATTGCTAGCTATTTATTGGCATTCATTGCGCTACTCTCGATCACTTTTGGCACGCTTTATCAGAAGAAATTCTGTCCTGTATTTGATTTGCGCGCTGGATCTTCGATTCAGTTTGGCGTTTCTGCTGTGCTGTGCTTTTTCTGCATGTATTTTTTCGAAAGCGGTGTCATGGTTTGGAATGCTTCAGTAATTGGTGCGTTGCTTTGGGCCATATTTCCACTTTCGATTGGTTCGATTAGCTTGTTGTTCATGATGATTCGTAAGGGCGCCGCCACGAAAGTCACCAGTTTGCTGTATTTAACACCCCCAACAACAGCAATAATGGCATGGCTACTATTTGATGAGCCTTTTACCCTCATGATGGCTTTAGGCCTTTGTTTAACGATGACTGGGGTGGTGCTGGTCAATGCTCGACAGACTAATACGGTTGCCACGATAGCCGAGTAAAGGGCGCCAATCCAAGGTGGGGCATAGAAATCGGTTTTTGGCCTAGAAATTAATTATCATCTCGTATGTTGAAAGTTTTGGAAGGTAAGTTGGGGATGCGTTTGAATCGGTATAGTCTGCTCGTTTTGGCTGGGATTTTTGCTTGCGGCGCTCTTTTTCATGTGCCTGTCCAAGCGGCTGGCAAAGACAAAGATAAACAAACTAAAACTACTAAGGTAGTTGTTAAGGCTCCAAAAAAACCTAAAACAGTTCGAGTAACCGTGACTCGTTCGGCGGCACCGGTTGTAGCAGCACCTCCATCATTAGCTACTGCATTGGGATTGCGTGGCCAACATGATGATCTCAATTTGAAGTCCAGCGTGGCGATGGTTGTCAATCAAGACACGAAAGAGGTCTATTTCGAGAAAAATCCCGGCGTCAGTTTGCCCATTGCTTCCATTACTAAGTTGATGACAGCGATGGTGGTGCTAGATTCAAAATTACCGCTTGATGATGTCTTAACGATTAATGCGGAAGACGTTCGAATTTACCGTAGCTCACGTCTAGCCGGCGGAACCGAGTTGACTCGCCAGGAGGCGTTATTGTTAGCTTTAATGTCCTCTGAAAACCGTGCAGCTTATACCCTTGGCAGAAATTACCCAGGCGGTATACCAGCCTTTATTGATGCCATGAATCGTAAGGCGAAAGAGCTTGGCATGGATCACTCGCATTTTGCAGATCCTACTGGTTTGCTTAGCGAGAATGTAGCGACAGCAGAAGATTTAGCTCGTATGCTTAATGCGGCTTACCAATATAAATTGATTCGTGAGTATTCCACCTGGCCGGATCTGACGATGGTGATTGCAAAGCGCCCACAAAAATTTTTGAATACCAATCGATTGGTACGATCTGGTGATATGGATATCGGTCTGCAAAAAACTGGCTTCATTAATGCAGCAGGTAAGTGCTTAGTAATGCAAGCCCGTGTCAACAATACACCGCTATTACTTGTGTTCTTAGACTCCGTCGGCACACAATCCCGTTTTGCAGATGCTGTACGGGTGCGCGATTGGTATGAGCGTATGCCTTCTGGCGCACAGCCCATACGCCGCTTAATGTAAAAGGTGATAGAGCGCTAGGCTTAAGCGCCGGGCTCGCTAGATTTGGGCTTATAGCCCATCCCTTTAGAAATTTGCAAGGCAGTGTCTTGTAGGGAGCGCAACCAGTCTGCTTGAATGCGGTCAGTTGGAGCGCTGAGCGATAAACCTGCTACTAATTTGCCAGTGTCATCCAGAATGGCGGCCGCAAGACAGCTTACCCCCAGCTCTAATTCTTCATCATCCCTTGCGCTGCCTACTTTGCGAACGCGGTTGAGTTCAGTTTCTAGCTTTGCTAAATCGGTAATGCTATTGCGAGTATGACCAGATAGGCCGGTGCGGGTGACATAAGCACGAACTTGATTTGCATCGTCACTTGCCAAAAAGAGTTTGCCTACCGATGTCAGGTGCAGAGGTGCTCGACCACCAATCGCACGGACGACTTGCATGCCGGATCGTTCGCTATATGCTCGATCAATATAGACAATTTCATCGCCTTGACGCACTGAAAGGTTGACGGTCTCACCGGTTAATTTATGTAGGGTGCGCATTGGCGCTTGAGCAGCCTCTCGTACCGAGAGGCGAGCTTTTACCAAATTGCCCAACTCCAAGAGTTTTAGGCCTAATCGATACGTTCCACCATCACCACGTTCAACTAATCGACAGGCAACCATGTCGTTTAATATGCGATGCGCGGTCGAGGGGTGTAACCCTGTCTCCTCGGCAAGGGCCTTCAGGCTACAACTTTCCTCATGCAAGGCAAGGGCGTCTAATAAGTTCATCATGCGATCGACTACTTGGATCGCGGTTTTTGCGACTTCCCCGGTGTTTTTTGAGGTTTTAGTGGTGCTCATAGGTTCTATTGTAGCGATTTCATGACATATTGCATATTATGAAATGCAATTTTATGGACCTATTTGGCTTATTCACCAAATCAGGGCGCGCTGAAAAGAGCGGCTTCAATCTCGAGGCATTACGACAGCTTTAGGGTTGCCTCAGGGCTTTTGCACACTCATTCACCAAATCAGGGCCTCGGTAAATCAGTCCGCTGTAGAGTTGGACTAAGCTTGCGCCCGCCATGATTTTTTCTCTGGCATCTGCGCCACTTATAATGCCGCCTACCCCGATGATGGGCAATTGATCTTGCAATCTTGCTTTGAGTGATCTTATGACTTTGTTGGAAGCGGCGCGGACTGGTGCGCCAGATAAGCCGCCAGTTTCATTGCCGTGTTCCATGCCCTGAACACTCTCACGAGCAACGGTAGTGTTGGTGGCAATGACGGCATCGATGCCATATTCGATGAGCAAATCAGCTATCAAATGGATAACTTCTTGATCTAAGTCAGGCGCAATCTTTAAGAAGAGTGGTTTGAGCACGCCATGGCGATCGCTTAAACGCTTGCGAGCATCATCAAGCTTGCGAAGTAATCCGCGCAGCATTTCTTCGCCTTGTAGAGCGCGAAGATTTTGTGTATTCGGGGAAGAGATATTGACGGTTATATAAGTAGCGATTTCATACACTGCATCCATTGCAAGTACATAATCGCTGGCTGCATCTTCTATGGGTGTACTGGCATTTTTACCAATATTCAGACCTAGGACGCCACCGTTTTGCCAAAAAGTAGAGCGCCGCACTCGAGCGACACAAGCATCAACGCCATCGTTGTTAAAGCCCATGCGATTGATGATGGCCTGTGCTTGTGGCAGGCGAAACATTCGGGGCTTAGCATTGCCAGGTTGTGGGCGTGGCGTTACGGTACCAATCTCTAAAAAACCAAAACCAAGGGCGGCAAGTGAGTCAATATGTTTGCCGTCTTTATCTAAACCAGCAGCCAAGCCAACAGGATTTTGAAAAGTAATGCCGCAGAGTGTCTGGGGATCGGCAATAGGCTTGGTAATCAATTTGTCGAGTAAGCCCCAGCGCTGCGCGCGGTCTAGATTACTCAGCGTGAGATTGTGGGCTTGTTCAGGATCAAGACAAAAGAGCCAGGGACGTAAAAGTGAGTAACGATCGATCATGGATGGATATTATGAACCAGTCAGCGATTGCCAATGGTCGTCAATCAATCCTTCCATAGGTTGGTACTTGACCTTGTATGCCATTTTCTCGCTCTCTTTAATGTAATAACCAAGATACAGATAGGGGAGTTTGAGTACTCGCGCTTGCTCGATTTGCCACAAAATACTGTAGCTACCAAAGCTGGCAGAGGGATCAGAAGTATCGTAGAAGGTATACACCGAAGAAATGCCCTGATCAAGAATATCAATCATGCTCACCATCCGCAAACGGCCAGGATGTGGGTCGTGGGCGCCATCTCTAAACTCCACAATGCGCGAATTTACTCGGCTTTGCAATAAAAACTGCATGTATTGGTCTTGGTCATCGTTATCCATATCGCCGCCTGCATGTCGCTGGTTTTGATAGCGTTGATACAGTTGATAGTGCTCTTCTTGATAGCCCAAATTCAAAACAAATGCTTCAAGACCCTGATGTTTTTTCCAGGCGCGACGTTGGCTGCGTGTAGGAGTGAATTGATCAACGAGTATGCGTGTAGCAATGCACGCTTTACAGTGATCGCAATAAGGGCGATAGGTATAAAGACCACTGCGACGAAAGCCAGCATTGAGTAATTCGTTATAGACATCGGCGTGAATGAGATGTGAAGGTGTTGCAACTTGTGAGCGTGCCGTTTGATGGGGTAAATAACTACATGGATAAGGGGCAGTTGCATAGAACTGAAGGGCGGTTAAAGGAAGTTCTTTGAGCCGAGTCATAGCCAGTAAGTCAGGATATTTTTATCAAAAGTCCAAGGTAACTCAATATTAGAGGGATTTAAGGAGATTTGCAGTTGCCGTAAAAATTCTTCTCTTGAGATAGGTGCGGCACCGAGGGAGCGTAGGTGAGCAGTCTCCTGTTGGCAATCAATCATAGCCACCTGATTTTGAATACACCATGCACTTAAAGCAGCCAATGCGATTTTGGAAGCGTTTGGTTTATAGCTAAACATGGATTCACCGAAAACCATTCTCCCCAAGGCGACACAATATAGACCGCCAATGAGTTCACCATGTTCTTTAAGGGCAATGCTATGTGCATGACCTTGTTCATGAAACGTAGTGTAGGCATCCATGATTTCATGGGTAATCCAAGTGCCATCTTGATCTTTGCGCGAGCTCGTCGCGCAGGCCCGAATCACAGCACCAAAATCATCATCTACGGAAATTTCACATTGAGGGTCTTGGCAAAATTGTCGAATCTTTTTGCGCAGGGATTCGCTACATTTAAAGTTCTTGGGAACTAACACCATGCGTGGGTCAGGAGACCACCACAACACCGGTTGATTATCGGAGTACCAAGGAAAAATCCCCTTTTGATAGGCTTGCAGTAATTGGCCAGGATATATGCGATCGCTAACAGCAATTAATCCAGGGACATTGGCGTCTGGGTCTGTATTGTGCGAAGGTGTTGGAAAGGGGTCTTGGGGTCCTAGCCAAGTAATTTGACTCATTTACAACCATTAAATTCGTTCAGAGGGCAATATATCGCGACTTCGCACATGAAACTGACCGTCCAGTGTGCCATTTGCACGATCGGCAAAGAACCACTCAAGGGTTTGTTTAACAGTAGGGAAAGCCAATTCTGCCCATGGGATTTCATTTTCATGAAATAGTGCAACTTCCAGACTTTCCTCCCCAGCAGAGAAGGTTGGGGCATGCATTGTCGCAAGATAAAACAGATGTACTTGCTCAGCATGAGGCACATTGAGTAATGAGTACAGCGGCCCGATGTCTACTATCGCGCCGGCCTCTTCCAGTGTTTCTCTGGCGGCACCATGGGCGGTGCTTTCACCTAATTCCATAAAGCCTGCGGGTAGCGTCCAATAACCATAACGTGGTTCAATCGCACGACGGCACAATAAAACTTGCTCTTTGTAGACCGGAATGCTGCCTACTACATTACGAGGGTTTTGATAATGAATGCTTCCACACGATTCACATACATAACGTTCACGAGAATCGTCAGCAGGAATCTTCATCACTAAGGTGGCAGCGCAATGGGAGCAATACTTCATGTAAGCTTTCTAGAAATGGGCTTTAATAGTGCCTCGTAAGGCATTACATAGAATAATCTCATCCGCCATTGAAACATCCTCAATAGTCAGGTTAGCTTCACGGGCATTCCATTGGGGGCTCTTTAGTAGTTCAGCACGCATGACGCCGGGCAGTAAACCTGCGGTGATAGGCGGGGTAAGCCACTGAGAATCTGTCTTAGATTTAATAAAAATGCTAGTTCTACCACCTTCAGTCACATAGCCTTGTTCATTCACAAACAATGCATCAAAACCCCCTTGTTGCACTGCTGTTTGCCAGGCGGCATCGTATAAGGCGCGCTGACTAACTTTATGGGTAAGCAAAGGATCGCCAGAATATATCGTGCAGTCTTCTGAAAGAAGATCGCTTGCCCAGAAAATTTTGACCACTTCAGGTAGTGGGTCGAGTACTCCAGTGGAAACGTTGAGCTCTCCATTGACAGAAAGATCGAGACGCAACCGATAGGGGAGTTCAGAACTCAGCTTTGAGCATGTATTCATCACTAAGGTTTTTGCCGTCAATCGATCAAAGGGAATTCGTAAGGCAGAGGCGGATGCCTGTATGCGATCTAAATGATGCTTTAATCGTTGTGGGTTTTTTTGAATAATGGCGATTGTCTCGAATAGCCCAGTTGCGCTTGGTAAATTGAGTAAAAAATCGGACTTAATTTGGCATTCTTGCCATTCTTGTTTGGCATCAGAGTCAATCGTAATACCTGCTCCAACACCCATGGTAAATACAGCAGCGTGGGATGACTCCTCTTTTTGAAGTTCTATGGTTCTGATGGGAACGCTAAAGGCAAAATCTCCATTGGGGTCCAGCCATCCTAAGGCGCCACAATAATAGCCACGACTACTAGACTCTATCTCTTGAATAATTTCCATACTGCGTTTTTTGGGGGCGCCAGTGACCGAGCCACAAGGAAAGACTGCAGTAAAGATATCCATCAAAGTGGTATGAGGTCTAGCCTGTCCTTGCACGGTAGAGGTCATTTGCAAAACATCTCCATGTCTTGCAACAGAAAATAAGTGAGGAACAGTAACTGTGTTTGGCAAAGAGATGCGACTCAGATCGTTGCGCAATAAATCTACAATCATGACATTCTCTGCCTGATTTTTTGGATCCTCCGATAGTGCTGAAGATGAATCTGATAGTGCGCTAGCAGTGCCTTTCATAGGCATTGCCTTAAAGGTTTCTCCCTTGCGTTCAATAAAGAGTTCGGGTGATTGCGATAGTAGGTAGCGTGATTGGTGTTGAATGTAAGCGCCATATCTTCCAGGCTGACGTTCTCGTAATCTTTTATAGAGCGCAAGAGGGGCACCATAAGCCTGCCCATCAATACGATACGTGTGATTAATCTGATAGGTATCACCACTGCGGATGTATTCCTGGATCTTCATAAGATCTTCAACAAATTGCGTCTCACCGATTGATTTTTTTACATTCAGTACTCCCGCAATTTGTTCGGGTGCAGATAGTGTATTGATCTGCGCTTGAATATGCCGATCAAGAGACTCCTTTGAGTGTTTTTCAAAGCCATCAAATGACCATGCCTCAATTAAGGGGTGAGCAGTATTATTTTTTCTTATTGCGGGAATCTGGTGAATGATCCTTCCCATTTCATAGGCAAAAGCAGCAACTACATACTTGCCTTTACTTAATATTTCGGAAATTTCACGAAGGCAGGATTGGATAGCGGCAACATCAGCGGCATCATCACCGCTTGGCAGAATTTGCCAATACCTAGAAGGGTTTGTATATAGCCTGCTAGTGGGATTGGCCGCCGTACTTTGCGCATCATCAAGCAAAATCATGGCGGCTTACCAAGTTAAATAGGGTTACTTGAGAATCGTTGCAGATTCAATCGTGACTGTTTTGCTTGGAACATCTGCCATTCTGCCCATACGGGGAGCAGACGCGATCATGGTAGGCACCTTACGGATAGCGTCGATTGTTTGTGTACCAGAAATGACTTTCCCAAAGACGGTGTAACCATTACCCATGGCATTGGGGTAGTTTAGGCTTTCATTATCTTTAACGTTGATAAAAAACTGAGAGGTGGCTGAATCTGGATCGGATGTGCGAGCCATAGCAATGGTGTAAGTATTGTTTTTGAGGCCATTATTGGCCTCGGAAACGACGGGCGCATCCGTTGGTTTTTGTACTAGATCCGGTGTAAAGCCACCACCTTGAATCATGAAGCCGTCAATGACTCGATGAAAAATTGTGCCATTATAAAAACCACTTTTTACATAGTTCAAAAAATTGGCCGATGTTTTAGGTGCTTTAGCGTCATCCAGTTCTACGACAAAATTGCCCATTGTTGTTTTGAACTCAACCTTAGGCCCTGCAATAGCGGCTTGGGTAAAAACAGCGCTGATAACGAAAACTAGGCTTGCAACAAAATAACGCATGATGACTCCTGTATTGATCTGTATTGCCCATTGTATTGCCCAATCTGACATTGGAGCAGGGCTTTATTTAGGGTGTTAAACCATTGGGAACATTTGCGGCATAAGCATATTGCTCTTCTTCAAACATGCTTGGTCTTGCAAGATAATCGAGAACCCAATCGATTGTATCCACCCCCCAAAAGCAATGGCCATGAACAACCAGTGCGGGAACACCAAATGCACCAGCATCTTTTGCTTGGTTGGTGTTATTGATGAGTTTTGCTTTTACATCTGGTTGATCGGGTTTGGCAGTATTCGCTGGTAGGCCGATATAAACACAAAAATCTGACCAAGATTGATTGGGATCTTTGCCTTCCACCCAGACATAATCAAATGCCCGATCAACCATAGCCCAGTTCGCATTTTGTCCAACGAGTAAACGTTGCGGCGCTATGGTCATAAAAGGATGGTGTGCAGGAAAGCGAAATGGAATACCCAACTTTTCAGCTTGCCAAACACAGAACTGATAGGTGTGAGGGCGTTTTGCCGCAATTTCTCCAGGCCCCTTATTTTCTGCTGCCCTTAATAAACCACCCAATAAGATGGGCACAGGAGTGATATCCAATAAGGCTTCCAAACGCTGCCGTTGTTTGATATACAAATACGCAAATGGAGAAACAATATCGTAGTAAAAGGTGGCGGGTATTTTGTGAGTCATCGTTTTAGTCCACCTTCTTTTTATACTGGGCATCTAACTGACGAAGAAATGCCATTTTCTCTTTAATCTGAGTTTCTAAACCCCGCTCAACGGGTTCATACCAATGGGGCTTTGCCATACCCTCAGGCAGGTAGTTTTCGCCAGCAGCATAGCCATGCGGTTCATCATGCGCATAACGATACTCTTTACCATGGCCAAGCTCTTTCATCAGTTTTGTGGGTGCGTTGCGCAGGTGCTGTGGTACAGGCTGAGATTGATCCTGAGCAACATAAGCGCGCGCAGCATTAAATGCTTTGTAGCTAGCATTACTTTTGGAAGCAACAGCCAAATACACCACTGCTTGACCCAAAGCCAACTCACCCTCTGGTGAGCCAAGCCTTTCGTAAGTCAGTGCTGCATCATTAGCTAATTGCATTGCCCGGGGGTCTGCCAATCCCACATCTTCCCATGCCATGCGAATAATGCGACGCGCTAAGTAACGTGGGTCAGCGCCGCCATCAAGCATGCGACAGAACCAATATAGCGCTGCATCAGGATCGGAGCCTCTGACAGATTTATGTAGTGCAGAAATTTGATCGTAAAACTGGTCGCCACCCTTATCAAAACGACGCGCTTGAACGGTGAGGGCATTATTGATAAAGGTTTGATCAACCTTTTTGACATGAGAGTTCGGTGTTTGAACTGCATTGCGTACTTGCTCAAGAAGGTTGAGTAGTCGTCGTGCGTCCCCATCGGCATGACCAATTAATGCCTCTATTGCGCTACTTTCAAACTCAATCTCAGGCATGGCATATTGATGAGCACGCTCAAATAAGGTCTTTAGCTCTGCTGGGGTGAATGATTTCAGAACATAGACTTGTGCGCGTGAGAGTAATGCCGAGTTCACCTCAAACGAAGGGTTTTCTGTAGTGGCGCCAATAAAAGTAAATAGACCTGACTCTACATGCGGCAGAAGGGCATCTTGTTGACTCTTATTAAAACGATGAATCTCATCAACAAATAAAATTGTTTGTTTGCTGTATTGCGCCATATTCTGCTGGGCTAATTCAATAGCTTCACGAATTTCCTTGACTCCAGCAAGCACTGCTGAGATGGCGATGAATTCTCGGTCAAATGCTTTGGCAGAAAGGCGCGCTAAGGTGGTTTTACCAACCCCAGGTGGCCCCCATAAAATCATGGAATGCGGTTTACCGGACGCAAAAGCAAGTTGGAGGGGTTTGCCAGGCGCTAGAAGATGGGTCTGCCCAATAACATCCTCAATGACATTTGGGCGCAGCGCCTCCGCTAATGGAGGCGGAGGGGTGCTATCAAAAAGACCGCTCATGTATCAAACTTGGATAAAAAGAATCACCACTGCTGCCCAGGTTAAGCATGCAGCAGCAATATATGTCAAACGATTACGCATCACCATAAAGGCCTCACGTGCATCATCATTTGAAAAATAATAGCGATAGGTGTTTTGATCTAAATTGCGTTGAATAATTAAGGTCGATGCCATGATGAGCAAACCCACTGGTATGTAAATATGCAGCGCAACCCAAGCGACTAATGCGGGTATCACGCCCCAAATCCAGGCATTTCGATCCACCCAACGATCTCCACTGGGCGCATTGCCTAAGGTGTGCAGGCTTGCACCCCAATGTAATGCACCCATGAATGAAGTGATAACCGCTCCATATCCAGCCAATGACTCTGCGCTCAGGTAATTTAATGGGGTTGGCGCTAGCTGAACTAACAAGGCAAGACCCACAAATGGAATGAGGCCTGCATAGCCAAGTTTCAATACAAGATTTGGAATGGGGTGAGTGCTCGTGTTCACGATGTTGTATGCATTAATGATTTAAATATTTCAATGGGAATTTTATTGATCGTAGGTATAAACACCGCGTCCAGTTTTTCGACCTAAGTAACCTGCTGCCACCATTTCACGCAGAAGAGGGCATGGGCGATATTTCGAATCACTAAAGTTTTCAAAATAGACTTCCATCACCGCTAAGCATGTATCTAAGCCAATGAGATCTGCTAACGCGAGTGGACCAATCGGTTGATTGCAACCGAGTTTCATGCCTGCATCGATATCTTCTGGACTAGCTAAACCTTCCGACAATACGAAAAATGCTTCATTAATCATGGGCAACAAGATGCGATTGACTACAAAGCCTGGTGAATTTTTTACCGTAATAGGTTCTTTGCCAACCCGTTTTGCCATCTCAATAATGGCTGCGTGAGTTGCATCGCTAGTTTGCAAGCCGCGAATGACCTCTACCAAAGCCATCAAGGGAGGCGGGTTGAAAAAGTGCATACCAATAAATCGACTGGGATTGGAGTCCAGAGCGGCAAGCTTGGTAATAGAGAGGGAAGATGTATTGGTAGCAATAATGGTGTCTTTGCTAACAATCTCATCGACTTGTTTCAGAATTTTTTCTTTAAGGGCTTGATTTTCAGTAGCTGCTTCGATGACAACATCAAGGCCTTTGAAGTCGGCATAAGCAGTGCTGCCTTTAATGCGCCCAAGTGCAGCGGCTTTCGCTTCTGGAGTCAACGTTTCTTTTTTTACGAGTCGATCAAGGCTTTTACTGATTTGATCAAGACCTCTTTGAACGGCAGCATCATTAATATCCACCATCACAACATTTAATCCCGCAACTGCACAAACTTGTGCAATGCCATTGCCCATGGTGCCTGCACCAATTACACCAACTGACTGAATCATCATCCTATTTCCTTCGTTGATACTGCTTTGTTCCAAATAATTGTTCTCTGGCCTTGTCATCATGCAAAGGCTTACGTAATGCCGTTAATACTTCACATCCTCGAATCACTGCAGGACGCTTACCAATCTTTTCAAACCAGCGTTTGAAATTGGGAAACTCATTGATATCAATTCCCTGGTTTTTCCAATTTCGTGTCCATGGATAAATCGCTATATCGGCGATGGTGTATTCCTTGCCGCTGATATAAGGATTATCTTTCAATTGAGTATCTAGCACCCCGTAAAGGCGCTTGGCCTCATTTGTGTAGCGATTGATCGCGTATTCAATTTTCTCGGGCGCATATATCCGAAAGTGATGGTTTTGCCCAAGCATGGGGCCTAAGCCACCCATTTGAAACATTAACCATTGCAACACTTCATATTTACCCCGCGTGGATTTGGGTAAAAATTTGCCAGTTTTGGCGGCCAGGTAAAGCAATATCGCACCCGACTCAAAGATGCTGATGGGTTTGCCATCAGGTCCATTGGGGTCCACCAGGGCAGGAATTTTATTGTTTGGGCTAATTTTTAAGAAAGCTTTTTTAAACTGATCGCCTGCGCCAATATCAATTGGATGCGCGATCCAGTCTTTGCCTAGCTGATAACCACATTCTTCGAGCATGATGTGGACTTTATGACCGTTCGGTGTTGGCCAGCTGTAGACATCAATCACCTTTTTGTTATCTTTGTTTTGCTTCATATATATGGGCCTCCTGTACTTTGAGTCTAGCGTGTTAATGTTTGTAAGCGTTGCAGGGCCGCTGAGAGCGTCTGCTCTTGTTTTGCAAAACAAAATCGTATGACCCCAGACTCTGTTGGTTTATCGTAAAACGCAGATACTGGAATAGCGGCTACCCCCACATTGGTAGTAAGCCATTGACAAAAATCGGCTTCACTCAATTTAGCTTCGGGAATGTCTAATCCAGAATAGTCAACACACTGAAAATAAGTCCCAGGTGTGGGAAGCAGTTTAAATGGAGTGTGCTCCAAACCTGCTTTAAAAAAGTCTCGCTTTGCTTGGTAAAAAGCCGGAAGGTTTTCATAATGAGACGGGTCAGCAAGATAAGCGGCTAAGCCAAACTGCATCGGAGTATTCACTGTAAATACATTAAATTGATGAATCTTACGAAACTCAGCAGTCATTGCTGCAGGCGCGGCAACATAGCCTACCTTCCAGCCGGTGACGTGATATGTTTTACCAAAGCTCGAAATTAAAAAACTTCGCGCAGCCAATTGGGGGTGTGAAGCAACGCTGTGATGTTGAGCGCCATCATAGACCATGTGCTCATACACTTCATCACTTAAGATAAGTGCGGATGTGCCCTCAACCAAAGTGGCTAAACGGTCGAGATCCGTTTTTTGCCATACCATTCCGGTGGGGTTATGTGGAGTATTGATGATGACTAGGCGTGTCTTAGCATGAATCGCCTTTTCTAAATCATCCCAAGGAATGGCATATGAGGCTGCATGCCCACTTGGATCACGCAGTACTTGCAGAGAAACAGCAATCGTTTTACCACCAGCCAATTCAATAGCAGGTCTGTAGCTGTCATAGGCAGGTTCAATGATGACAACTTCATCACCTGGGCTGACACACGCCAAAATGGCAGTCAGTATTCCTTGTGTGCCGCCGGCAGTAATAGTGATTTCAGAGTCAGGATCGTATTGATGGTTGTATAAATCCTGTATTTTTTTGGCAATACCATTTCTTAGGCTTGGAATGCCAATCATCGGGGGGTATTGATTGTGATCAGCCAGCATCGCCTCATTCACTTTGGCAATTAAAGCGCGATCACATGGGAAGTCTGGAAAACCTTGCCCTAAATTAATCGCTTGGTGTTTGGCAGCCAATGCAGACATTACGGTAAAGATAGTTGTGCCGACATGGGGAAGTCGACTCGGGAACGAAGGGGTGTATTGGCTGGTCATAAAACCTAAATCGGCGGATAAATTCAGTAGTCGCTAGAATGGTAAAAACTCATATAAAGACCTCTTTTCAAATTGTGCCATGTTGATCGTACTTTCTCCCGCTAAATCTCTGGACTACAAGACCCCAGTAAAGGTGGAGTCGCCCACTTTGCCTGAGTTTGTCTCTGAGTCTGCCAAGTTGATCGCTGATCTTAAGAAAATGGCCCCTCAAGATGTGGCGAAGTTGATGGGTTTGTCGGATCAGTTGGCGGTATTGAATGTGGGGCGCTATCGCGATTGGTCCAAAAAATTCACAGATGAAAACAGCAAGCCTGCCATTTATGCTTTTGATGGCGATGTTTATGATGGTTTTGATGTAAAAACCTTAAACGCCAAGGCAATTGAGTTTGCTCAGAATCACGTGCGGATTTTGTCAGGGCTATATGGTGCGTTAAGGCCGCTCGATTTAATGCAACCGTATCGACTAGAGATGGGTACTGCAATGAAAAATGCGCGAGGCAAAGATCTTTACGCATTTTGGGGGAGCAGGGTCACCGAATCACTAAAAAAAGTATTAGATGCGCAAAAGAAGCCCGTGCTACTGAACTTGGCTTCCGAAGAATATTTCAAGGTATTGCAACCTAAAGAATTAGGTTGTCCCGTGATTTCTCCTGTATTTCAAGACGCCAAAGATGGTAAATATAAGATCATCTCTTTTTACGCAAAGCGCGCCCGTGGTCTCATGGCAAGATATGTTGTTGAGAATCGCATTTCTGATCCTGCCGACTTAAAGGGATTTAATTTGGATGGGTATAAATATTACGCGGCCGAATCGAAGGTAGATAAACCCGTTTTTAGAAGAGCGGAGAAGAAATAATGGCGGTACATCGCACGAAACCCTCACAACGTAGCTCTCCTGAAGTGGAAAAATTGGTTGCAGATGCCATTTCTTTGGCCGCCTCAGGCAGCCAAGTGGAAGATCGATTTTGGGAGGAGCGTTTAAATGTGCGCCTCATGCGCTTGCTGAAAAGTCAGAATCAAAATGTCATTGATGCAGCGCTCGATCAAACCTTTCGTATTAATACCGTTGCTTTTGAGGTACTTGCAGATATTGCTGAAACCTTGGCAGAGTCTTTAAAAATGGAGCATGAAGGGCAAGAGTGGGATGCATTGTTATTGGCTTTGCCGATAGTTGCACATACTCGCTATCAAATTCCTTCGGGACCATTGCCAGCTAGCGCAATAGAGGCAACTGCGACTGCTTTACATAGTGCTATAGCTGCAACCGATACGCGTATAGCGATTGTGCCCTGGCTCTACAGCATTGATCAGATGCCACATTCTCACTGCCAGACACGCGTTCTTACTGAGGCATTAGCCACTGCTGCGATCTCAGGCAAAGAGGTTAAATTGGAATTGCGCGATATGTCAGAGACAATCGCGGTACTAGCTGATCCCCGCTTCATTATTGCTGTATTAAGTGCATCAAGCGGTTCTCCTATTTTTAAGTGGCAAGAAGAGTCGCCCGCAAGACAAGAGCGCGGTGTGAGTTTAATTGGCTGGCAAAATGCAATGCAAGATTCTGTTGCCTCTTTGCTACCTGGTTGTGAATTCGAGTTGTTATTGCCCGAAGCGTATTTCACTAACTGTCGATTAGCCGACAAACATGTTCGGCCATTGAGTATTCGTGCAGCGGTGAATTTTCTCGAAAGCGCTTTGGGAATACTGCCTGCCGGGCTATCTTGCGTAGTCGGTGCATTTGGCGAAGAGCAGGCCGATGAATACCGGATTTCATTTAGCGCAAAGGGCTCATCAGAGGTTATGTACGGTGTGATTTGGCCGTTATACGACCGTGAAAGTGTTGCCAATGATGCATTGAACGACTTATCTGATGATGAAAGTCCTATCAAGAAGATTTGTGATGCGCTGCACGATGCTGGGGTAGAGGATGTTTTCCGTCATGCCATGCTATTTGATCCAGAATTATGTGACGATTGTGGTGCACCTTTATTTCCAGATCGGTCAGGCGAGGCAGTTCATGCAGAAATGCCAGAAGATACGCCTACACAGCAACCGTTATTTCATTAGCAAAGAAAAAAGCCGAGGAACCCTCGGCTTTTTTGTTTCATCAAATAGATTACTTAGTTTTGAACAAAGGGTTCAGCATTAGCAAATAAATGAGGTAACTTACCCGCTTTCATTTCTGCCGTTTGGCAGAAGTCTGCAAGGCGATTGCCTGATTTGATGTTGAACAACATTGCTTTATTGCCTAGCACTACTAAATCATGACCTGTGTCAGTATTTTTATAGCGCAAACTACCGGGCAAAGAGGTTTGCTTGGATAAGTCGTAGGTCTTGGATTCCCAAGTCAAGCGAATTTTCTCAAGCGTGCCTGTTGTTCTGAATTGCTTACTTTCACTGCAAGTCCAAGTTGTCACTTCTTCATTAGCACTTGCATTAGAAGCGCCAGCAAAGATTGCAGCAACGAGACTTAGAGATAAAAAAGTTTTGTTCATTAAATAATGCTCCGAGGTAATTATGGCAACAGGTGCTTAACGCCAGCTTGCTCTTCAAGCAACTCATTCAAAGTGTGAGTCATGCGCTCGCGTGAGAACTCATCGATCTCTAAGCCTTCAACCATTTTGTACTCACCGTTTTCACAAGTGACTGGGAAGCCATAAATAACTTCAGCAGGAATACCGTATTCGCCTTTGGATGGAATACCCATGGTGACCCATTTGCCATTCGTTCCAAGCACCCAATCGTGAATGTGATCGATTGCAGCATTTGCAGCAGAAGCTGCAGAAGAAAGGCCGCGTGCATCAATAATGGCCGCACCACGTTTGCCAACGGTTGGAATGAAAACATCTTTATTCCAAGCAGCATCATTGATTTCATCTTTTACAGATTTGCCGTCGATCGTTGCAAAGCGATAGTCTGGGTACATTGTTGGGCTATGGTTACCCCAAACAACCAATTTCTCAATACCTGCAACAGGCTTGTTCAATTTTGTTGCCAATTGAGAGAGCGCGCGGTTGTGATCGAGACGCAACATTGCAGTGAAGTTTTTCGCAGGAATATCTGGTGCAGACTTCATTGCAATATATGCATTGGTGTTTGCTGGGTTGCCAACGACCAAAACTTTGACGGTCTTTTTCGCAACAGCATTTAATGCCTTGCCTTGTGCTGTGAAGATCTGAGCATTTGCAGACAACAAGTCTTTACGCTCCATGCCAGGACCACGTGGACGAGCGCCAACTAAGAGAGCAACGTCGATGTCCTTAAATGCGGTTAATGGATCGGAGTGCGCTGTTACACCAGCCAATAATGGAAAAGCACAGTCCTCAAGCTCCATGATCACGCCAGCAAGTGCTTTTTGCGCTTTTTCATCTGGAATTTCAAGTAATTGAAGAATCACGGGCTGATCCTTGCCCAAAAGGTCGCCATTGGCGATGCGGAATAGAAGGGAATATCCGATTTGACCGGCTGCACCGGTGACGGCGACACGCATTGGGGCTTTTGCCATTACTAATAACTCCAGAGGAAGGTTAAGAGGGTTAAAAAATAAAAACTTTTCTATTATCCATTCAAGTGTAGGGACTTTAGCTTTACACTGTCAATTATGTCTTATATAAGACTAGAATTGCACTAAATTTTATCCAACTGCACTGCGCTGGAGTTCATTTGTCAGAAGTCAATCTGCCTGTTGCCTCATTTAGCCCTCTGTATGAGCAGATAAAGGCAATGATTTTGGCTAGCCTGCAAGCCTCTGAATGGCTTCCTGGCGAAGCTATCCCCAGCGAAATGGAGCTCGCTAGCCGTTATGCCGTGAGCCAAGGAACGGTTCGTAAGGCAATTGATGAGCTGGCGGCCCAAAATCTTCTGGTACGCAGGCAGGGTAAGGGCACTTTTGTGGCTACCCACACTGAAGATGATTGGCAGTATCGTTTTCTTCGTTTAGCGCCTGATTCTGGTGAAAAATTTCATCTAACGAACCGCTTCTTGGTTTGTCAAAACACAAAGGCTACGCCTTACGTTGCAAATTTGCTTAAATTAAAGGCAGGTGACCCTGTCATCTACATTGATCGTGTGCAGAGCTTTGCCGGCCAACCCGTTGTTTTTGAAGAGATTTGGCTACCAGGGGCTCGATTTAAAGGCTTAGATCTAGAGACCTTAAATGAGTGGCATGGTCCCGTCTATGCTCTTTATGAGAGTCAGTACGCCACCCACATGGTGAGGGCAGAGGAAAAAATCAAAGCGGTTTTGGCTGATGAGTCCTTGGCACAGCATCTTCAGTTGCCAGTGGGAGCCCCATTGTTGTCGGTCGAGCGGGTAGCATTCACCTACGGGAATAAACCAGTAGAAATTCGACACGCAAGATACGACACTTCTGAGCAGCATTATGAAAACAAACTGAACTAGTTTTTTGAGCAAGATTGAGCCCTATAACCCCCTTTAAACCCCTATAAACCCTTAAAAACCCACTAACCACCCAAGGTTTCTAATAGAATATGTTGCGTCACAACAAAGTCATACTGAACCTCCACCGAAAGATAGAGATTACCCATGGTTGAAGCACAGCAAAGCGTTAAAAAAGATAGACCGGTATATCGCAATATTGGTCTTGCCCAGTTGATTAAATACCGCCTTCCTTGGGCCGGTAAAGTTTCCATTCTTCATCGCATCAGCGGAGCAGTATTGTTCCTCTTGCTGCCATTTATTTTGTATCTCTTGGATCAGAGCTTAGCTTCTGAATTGAGCTACCAAAAATTCCAAGCTATTACTGGCAACATCTTGGTAAAACTCATTTGCCTCGGTTTGATCTGGTGTTTCTTGCACCACTTCTGTGCTGGTATCCGCTACCTCTTGCTCGATCTAGAAATCGGCGTAGAGAAGTCTGAGTCCAATCGTTCCGCGATCATTGTTTTGGTTGTTGGCATTGCTCTGACTGCAGTAGTTGGTCTCAAAATGTTCGGCTTGTACTAAGCGTTTCTTCATTAAGGAAATTTCATGCCTATTTATCAAATTGGACCAAAGCGTTTAGTAGTAGGCGCTCATTACGGTCTTAAAGAATGGATCATTCAACGCGTTACCGCGATTGTGATGGTGGTATTTACGATTGTGTTGTTAGTGGACTATTGCGTTACTGGTAGCGCTACATACGAAGGCTGGTCTGGCTTATTTAGCAACCAGCTCATGAAGCTATTGACCCTTTTGGCCTTGTTTAGCTTGTTCTATCACGCATGGATTGGTGTGCGCGATATTTGGATGGATTACATCAAACCTGTCAGCGTTCGTTTAACACTTCAAGTGTTGACCGTTTTGTATCTCGTAGCCTGTGCGGCCTATGCCGTACAAATTTTGTGGAAAGTGTAATTCGATGACTGCGATTCAAAAATCATTACCACGCCGCCGTTTTGATGCGGTGATTGTTGGTGCGGGTGGTTCAGGTATGCGTGCTTCATTGCAGTTAGCAGAAGCCGGTCTTAATGTTGCTGTATTAACGAAAGTTTTCCCAACACGTTCACATACAGTTGCGGCGCAAGGTGGTATTGGCGCATCACTTGGCAACATGAACGAAGATAATTGGCACTATCACTTTTATGACACGATCAAAGGGTCTGACTGGTTAGGTGACCAAGACGTGATTGAGTTCATGTGTCGTGAAGCTCCAAAAGTGGTTTATGAGCTAGAGCATTTCGGCATGCCATTTGACCGTAACCCAGACGGCACGATTTATCAGCGTCCATTTGGTGGTCACACAGCAAACTATGGTGAAAAGCCTGTACAACGTGCTTGTGCTGCTGCTGACCGTACTGGTCATGCCATGTTGCATACCTTGTATCAACGTAACGTACGCGCAAAAACCAACTTCTTTGTGGAATGGTTAGCGCTGGACTTGATTCGTGATGACGAGGGTGATGTGGTTGGTGTAACCGCTCTCGAAATGGAAACTGGTCAAGTCTATATTTTGGAAGCCAAAGTAGTGCTCTTGGCTACTGGTGGTGCAGGCCGTATTTGGGATGCATCGACTAATGCATTTATTAATACAGGCGATGGCATGGGCTTAGCTGCTCGTGCAGGCATTCCATTGGAAGACATGGAATTCTGGCAGTTCCACCCAACTGGCGTTGCTGGTGCAGGCGTGTTGCTGACGGAAGGTTGTCGCGGTGAAGGCGGTATTTTGCGCAACAAAGACGGTGAACGTTTTATGGAGCGTTATGCACCAACATTGAAAGATTTGGCGCCACGCGATTTCGTTTCACGTTCAATGGACCAAGAGATTAAAGAAGGGCGCGGTTGTGGCCCGAATGGTGACTATGTAGTGCTCGATCTGACACACATTGGTGCCGATACCATCATGAAGCGTTTGCCTTCTGTATATGAGATTGGTATTAACTTTGCTAACGTAGACGTCACCAAAGAGCCAATTCCAGTGGTGCCAACGATTCACTACCAGATGGGTGGCATTCCAACCAATATCAATGGTCAAGTAGTTGTACCAGCGAACGGTAAACACAATGAAATCATCAATGGCTTGTATGCGATCGGTGAGTGCTCTTGCGTATCTGTGCACGGTGCAAATCGCTTGGGTACAAACTCCTTGCTCGACTTGCTAGTGTTTGGTCGCGCAGCCGGTAACCACATTGTTGGTTTGAACTTGAAGAATCGTGAATTCAAACCACTGCCAAAGAATGCTGGTCAACAAACCTTAGAGCGCATTGCGAAGTTGGATAACTCCACTTCTGGTGAGTACGCACAAGATGTTGCGAACGATATTCGTAAGTGCATGCAGAAATACGCTGGTGTGTTCCGCAACCAAGAGTTGATGGACGAAGGCGTGCGCCAAATGGCCAAGCTGACTGAACGTGCTAAGCACTTGTGGGTTAAAGATAAGTCAGAGATTTTCAATACCGCACGTATCGAAGCTTTGGAAGTGGCCAACTTGGTTGAGACCGCTAACGCAACGATGACTTCTGCAGCGGCTCGTAAAGAAAGTCGTGGCGCTCACTCACATGATGACCATCCTCATCGTGATGATGACAACTGGATGAAACACACGCTTTGGTATAGCGAAGGCAATCGTTTGGACTACAAGCCAGTCCAATTGAAACCATTGACTGTTGATTCAGTTCCTCCAAAAGAACGTACTTTCTAAGCAAGAGAGATAGAGAATGAGTGATATCCGTATATTTGAAATTTATCGTTACGACCCAGATGTCGATGCAGCACCACGTATGCAGCGCTATGAGCTTGAGCTCAAAGGTGAGCGTATGTTGTTGGACGCACTGATCTCATTAAAGAAACAAGACGAAACGATTTCTTATCGCCGCTCTTGTCGTGAAGGCGTGTGTGGTTCCGATGCGATGAACATCAATGGTAAAAATGGTTTGGCCTGTTTGACCAATATGTTGACTTTGCCAAAAGTAATTACCTTGCGCCCATTACCTGGCTTGCCAGTAGTGCGTGATTTGATCGTTGACATGACATTGTTCTTTAAGCAGTACTTGTCTATCAAGCCATATTTGGTCAATGACAATCCACCTCCAGAAAAAGAGCGTTTACAAAGCCCTGAAGAGCGTGAAGAGTTAAATGGTTTGTACGAGTGCATCTTGTGCGCTTCTTGCTCCACTTCATGCCCATCATTCTGGTGGAATCCAGATAAGTTTGTTGGTCCTGCAGGCTTGTTGCAAGCGTATCGCTTTATTGCAGATAGCCGTGATGAAGAAACTGCACGTCGCTTGGATAACCTTGAAGATCCATACCGCTTGTTCCGTTGCCACACGATTATGAATTGCGTGGATGTATGTCCTAAGCATTTGAATCCAACCAAGGCAATTGGCAAGATCAAGGAGTTGATGGTTCGTAGGGCAGTATGACCCTCGGAAATGCAGAGTTATATCGTTTAAAGAGTGATGCTCGCAGGGGCTTGCTGGAAAACGATCTGATTCTGCAGCGTTTCTTTGAGCGCTATGGTGCTCAGCTAAGCGTAGAAGAAGGAAAGGTATTGAGTCAACTATTGGCTTTAGACGATAACGATCTCATGGATTTATTGATCGGTCGAAAAGACGCAATAGTTGGGCTGGAAAAGGAAATGCAATCGGATTCCTTCAAGGCGGTATTACAAAAGCTGAGAGAGAAGTAATTCAGCATTTTGGTGCATTAGCAGTGTAGGCGTGTGAACGAATAGTGTATTAATCATAATTTTGAATGACTAAGGATTAGAAATGATTGAATCGGACATCAAAGCAAAACTCTCGTTTTCGGATGGCACACCAGATATTGATCTGCCAATTTACAAAGGGACTGTCGGTCCTGATGTAATCGATATTCGTAAGCTCTATGGTCAGACTGGTAAGTTCACTTACGATTCCGGCTTCCTTTCTACTGCGTCATGCAATAGCAAAATTACTTACATTGATGGCGATAAGGGTGAGTTGCTCTATCGCGGTTATCCCATTGAGGATCTAGCTGGTAATTGCGACTTCTTGGAAGTTTGCTACCTCTTGATCAATGGCGAATTACCAAATGCTAAAGAGAAGAAGGATTTTGAAAATATGGTCATGCACCACACCATGGTTCATGAGCAGATGCAATTCTTCTTGCGTGGATTCCGTCGCGATGCCCATCCTATGTCTGTGTTGACCGGTTTGGTAGGCGCTATGGCTGCGTTCTACCATGACGAAATTGATTACAGCGACGCTTATGCTCGCGAAGTGGCGCAAATTCGTTTGATTGCGAAGATGCCTACATTGGTTGCGATGGCTTATAAGTATTCTGTTGGACAACCATTTATCTATCCAGATAATTCCTTGTCATACACCGCAAACTTCATGCGCATGATGTTTGCAACACCATGTGAAGAATACAAAGTCAATCCAGTATTAGTTCGTGCATTGGATCGTATTTTTACATTGCATGCTGATCATGAGCAAAACGCCTCTACATCAACAGTACGTTTGTGCGGCTCTTCAGGCACCAATCCGTTTGCTGCCATTTCCGCTGGTATTGCTTGCCTCTGGGGTCCTGCTCACGGCGGCGCCAACGAAGCTTGCCTGCAGATGTTGAATGAAATCCAGGCACAAGGTGGTGTTGAGAAGATCCATGAATTTATCGCGCAAGTAAAAGATAAGAATTCTGGCGTACGTTTGATGGGCTTCGGTCACCGTGTGTATAAAAACTTCGATCCACGCGCTAAATTAATGCGTGAGACATGTTATGAAGTGTTGAATGAGCTTGGTCTTCAAGATGATCCATTGTTCAAGCTCGCCATGACGCTCGAGAAGATTGCATTGGAAGACGATTACTTTGTAAGCCGTAAGTTGTATCCAAACGTTGACTTCTATTCAGGCATCGTCCAACGTGCTTTGGGCATCCCAACAGAAATGTTTACCTGTATCTTTGCATTAGCTAGAACAGTTGGCTGGATTGCTCAGTGGGAAGAAATGATTACTGATCCAGAGTACAAGATTGGACGTCCACGTCAGTTGTACGTTGGTGAAACTTCGCGCAAGGTTCCCAATATTTCTGTTCGTAAGTAAAGGTTTTAAGGTCTCTCATGTCTCGTACGCTTTATGACAAATTGTGGGATGACCACGTTGTTTACTCAGAAGAGGATGGCACAGCCACGATCTATATCGATCGTCAATTGCTGCATGAGGTAACTAGCCCTCAAGCATTTGAAGGATTAAATCTGGCTGGCCGTCCAGTTTGGCGTATTTCCGCCAATTTGGCGGTTTCTGATCACAATGTTCCAACGACGGATCGCTCGCAAGGCATTGCCGACCCCATTTCCAAATTGCAGGTCGACACTCTTGATCAAAATTGCGATGCCTTTGGGATTACTCAATACAAAATGAACGATGCCCGCCAGGGTATTGTCCATGTGATTGGGCCAGAGCAGGGCGCAACTTTGCCTGGAATGACTGTGGTGTGTGGCGATTCTCATACCAGCACACACGGTGCGTTTGGCGCATTGGCATTTGGAATAGGTACCTCTGAAGTAGAGCATGTATTGGCCACACAAACTTTGCTCATGAAAAAAAGCAAAAATATGTTGGTGCGTGTAGATGGTCGCTTACAGCCAGGTGCATCAGCCAAAGATATTGTGTTGGCAGTGATTGGCAAAATAGGCACTGCAGGTGGTACTGGTTACACCATTGAGTTTGCGGGCGAAGCGATTCGCAATCTCTCTATGGAGGGTCGCATGACCCTTTGTAACATGGCAATTGAAGCGGGTGCACGCTCTGGTTTGGTTGCTGTTGATGAAACCACTATCGAATATGTTCAAGGTCGCCCATACGCCCCTAAGGGCCCAGCACTTCTTCAGGCACTGCAGTATTGGAGAACATTGCACTCTGATCCTGATGCCAAATTTGATTCTGTTGTTGAATTGCGCGCAGAAGAAATTGCGCCACAGGTAACTTGGGGTACTTCTCCTGAGATGGTGTTATCGATTGATGGTCGAGTACCGGATCCAGAGAAAGAGCGCGATCCCAATAAGCGAAATGCCATTGAGCGTGCTTTGGAGTACATGAATCTTGTTCCCAATACACCACTGAGCAGTATTACTGTTGATAAAGTATTTATCGGTTCATGCACTAACAGTCGTATTGAAGATATTCGCGCTGCCGCCAAAGTGGTTGATCGTATTGGTAAAAAGGTTGCCCCAAATGTCAAATTGGCGATGGTGGTTCCGGGATCTGGTTTGGTGAAGGCGCAAGCAGAGCGTGAAGGCTTGGATCGTATTTTCAAGGCCGCAGGTTTTGAGTGGCGCGAGCCCGGTTGCTCTATGTGCTTAGCCATGAATGCCGATCGTTTAGAGCCGGGCGAACGTTGCGCATCAACTTCTAATCGTAATTTTGAGGGTCGCCAAGGTAATGGCGGTCGCACTCATCTCGTTAGTCCTGCTATGGCTGCAGCAGCAGCTATTGAAGGTCATTTTGTTGATGTTCGTAAGATTTCATAAGGGAAAGAACATGAAATTTTCATCAATCTCATTGATTACTCGATTAGCTTTGGTTGGAGTTACTGGTGTAGTCATTTCTGCTTGTAGCAGCACGATGGAAGGCGTTGGAAAAGACTTGCAAAAGATGGGTACATCGATGGGTGGATCAGGGTCCTCTCAGAACCAATCTCAAACCAAGGGTAAGGATGTTGTCGTTACTCCTGTGAAATAAATACAACTCAAGAAACAAAGTCAGCATCATGGAAAAATTTACGGTATACAAAGGTGTAGTAGCCCCGCTTAATCGCGAGAACGTGGATACCGATGCCATCATTCCAAAACAGTTTCTAAAGTCGATTAAGAAAACTGGATTTGGTCAAAACCTATTTGATGAATGGCGTTATCTAGATCATGGTGAGCCAGGTCAAGATTGCAGCACTCGACCCATCAATCCCGACTTTGTTCTCAATCAGCCTCGCTACAAAGGCGCAGGGATTTTGTTGGCACGCAAAAATTTTGGTTGCGGTAGCTCACGTGAACATGCTCCCTGGGCCTTAGATCAGTTTGGCTTTAGAGCGGTGATTGCCCCTAGTTTTGCGGACATCTTTTTCAATAACTGCTATAAAAATGGCCTTTTGCCGATTGTTTTAACTGAAATCCAGGTTGATCACCTATTTAACGAAACCCAAGCGTTTAATGGCTATCAATTGACTATCGATCTTGAGGCGCAACAAGTTATCACCCCTGATGGCACAGCCTATAGCTTCGACATTACCCCATTTAGGAAGTATTGCCTCCTTAATGGCCTTGACGATATTGGCTTAACCCTCCGCCATGCAGATAAAATTAAGGCTTATGAAGCAGAGCGCATCCTCAAGATGCCTTGGCTTGCAACTCAATTGCCGTAATTTTGTAGATTTAAGGGTTTTTCATGAAAATTGCAGTTCTCCCGGGCGATGGGATCGGCCCGGAAATCGTTGTTCAAGCTGTTCGTGTGCTCAAGGCGCTCGGACTCAATCTTGATTTAGAAGAGGCGCCTGTTGGTGGGGCTGCGTATGATGTTGCTGGTCATCCCTTACCCCCAGCAACTCTTGAGCTGGCAAAAAAAGCGGATGCCATTTTATTTGGTGCAGTTGGCGACTGGAAATATGACACACTGGCCCGTGAACTTCGCCCAGAGCAAGCAATTTTAGGATTACGCAAACACTTGGAGTTGTTTGCGAACTTTAGGCCTGCTATTTGTTATCCAGAACTCACTGCAGCTTCTAGCCTAAAGCCAGAAATTATTGGTGGTCTAGATATTTTGATTGTGCGTGAACTCAATGGAGATATCTATTTTGGTCAACCACGCGGAATTCGTACTTCAGAGCTGGCGCTTTTTAAAGGAGCGCGTGAAGGTTTTGACACTATGCATTACAGCGAGCCTGAAGTGGAACGTATTGGACGCGTCGCATTTGAGGCAGCTCGCAAGCGCGGCAAAAAGGTTTGTAGCGTTGATAAGGCGAATGTTCTTGAGACTTCTCAACTCTGGCGCGAAGTCATGATTCGAGTGGCAAAAGACTACCCAGACGTTGAGTTATCTCACATGTATGTGGATAACGCCGCTATGCAGTTGGTGAAAGCTCCTAAGGCATTTGACGTGGTGGTGACAGGGAATCTTTTTGGCGATATTCTGTCTGATGAAGCGGCGATGTTGACGGGCTCCATTGGTATGCTGCCTTCGGCTTCGCTCGATAAAAACAACAAGGGCTTGTATGAGCCAAGCCATGGTTCAGCACCAGACATTGCTGGCAAAGGAATTGCTAATCCTTTGGCAACGATTTTGTCTGCTGCCATGATGTTGCGGTATTCATTAGGAATGCCAGCAGAAGCGGAGCGTATTGAAAAAGCAGTACAAAAGGTATTGGCGCAGGGGTTACGTACTGCGGATATTTTTACAGAAGGCACTCAAAAGGTCAGCACTGTACAAATGGGTGATGCAGTTGTAGCAGCTCTCGCATAAGCATTGGGCGATTAATAACAGCGATAGTAATAAAACTTTTTATAGATAGTGAAATCATGGCAAATTCAAATACACCATTAGTAGGTTTGGTTGGCTGGCGCGGTATGGTCGGTAGCGTTTTGATGGAACGCATGCTTGCTGAAAAAGATTTTGATCTAATTGAGCCAGTTTTCTTTAGCACGAGCCAAGCTGGCGGAGAAGTGCCTTTGCTCAATGGCAAAAAAGTCAGCAAAGGTGAAAGCAAGCTTCAGGATGCTAATGACATCAATGCATTGTCACGCTGCGACATTATTTTGACTTGCCAGGGTGGCGACTATACCAATGAAATCTTCCCAAAATTACGCGCTGCGGGTTGGAATGGTCATTGGATTGATGCCGCAAGCGCATTACGCATGAAAGATGACGCAGTTTTGATTCTGGATCCAGTCAATCGCACTGTCATCGATAAGGCATTAGCAGCTGGTGGCAAAAACTGGATTGGCGCAAACTGCACAGTGAGCTTGATGATGATGGCTATGGGTGGATTGGTAAAGGCTGATTTGGTGGAGTGGATCAGTGCCATGACTTACCAGGCTGCATCTGGAGCTGGCGCACAAAATATGCGTGAACTCCTTTTGCAAATGGGTGCGTTGCGCGATAGCGTTGCTGCTGAGTTAGCCGACCCATCCTCCTGGATTTTAGATATCGATCGCAAGGTGACAGAGACGCTGCGCTCTGCTGACTTTCCGAAAAAGAATTTCCGTAATACTGCTCTAGCAGGTAGCTTGATTCCATGGATTGATGTTCCTGTCGAAAATGGTCAGACCAAAGAAGAGTGGAAGGGCGGAGCTGAATTTAATAAGATCTTAGGACGTCCTGCATTCCGTACGCCAGGTAGCATTCCGATTGATGGTTTATGTGTTCGTGTTGGTGCGATGCGCTGTCACTCACAGGGTTTGACAGTCAAACTCAAAAAAGATATTCCACTCAAGGAGATCGAAACGATTTTGGCTAACGATAATCAGTGGGTAAAAGTCGTGCCTAATGATCGCGAAACAACTGAACGAGATTTATCTCCAGCCGCTATTAGTGGTACTTTGACCGTGCCTATTGGCCGCTTGCATAAATTAGCTATGGGTCCTGAGTATCTGGGTGCGTTCACGGTCGGCGACCAATTGTTATGGGGAGCTGCTGAGCCATTACGTCGCATGCTTCGCATCCTGCTCGAGAAATAATTCTCTTTTATTGTTCTGATGTTACCTACGCCCCAACTTCGCAAGCTCAAAGCGCTATGCTTTGTTTTGCTAAGTTGGGCTTGTACAACTTGGGCGGTAACCCTTGGATCTCCGCAACTCCAGTCTCGTCCTGGCGAACCTTTGCGTGTCGAAATTCCTATTCGGGTTGCAGAGGATGAGAAGGGGACATTAGATTCGCTCAAGGTTGCTTTGCCCACTAAATCATCTTACGAACGTTTAGGTATCTCACAAAAGGTTTTAGATCTCAATCCTCAGGCGATGGTGTACCGTAATCGCGCCGAAGCGTTGATGGTACTGGTGGAAACCGTCAACCCAGTTCCTGTCACAGATGATCCATTTTTAGATGTAGTAGTTAACCTCAGCTGGTCTAGTGGCAGCATTACTAAAACATTTACATTGTTAGTTGGCGACACCCAGAAAATTGTTGTTAAGCCTGGTCAAACCTTATCTGAAATTGCGTTACTCATGGCCCCTCAATTAGAAGGTGCCTCATTGGATCAAGCCATTATGGCTTTATACAAAGCGAATCCAGATGCGTTTGCTAGTGGTAGCATTAATCGCTTGGCAGCTGGCGCAGAGCTCAGCAAACCCAGTCAAGCACTCGTGCGCTCAATTAGTCCAGCAGAGGCTTATCAGTTTGTGGCTGATGCAAATGAACAATGGCGCGCAGAACAAAGCTCTAAAGATGGCAATAGTGGTGAGACAAAAGCCAGCCCATCTCAAGATGTTCCTGCTGGTAAGGATCGTTTAAAGATTGGCTCCAGTGCCCAAGGCAATGAACAAGAGCGGCGCTTTACAGAAAACTTGGTAGCACAAGAGAAAGAGTTGGAGCAAGCAAAAGCACGCGTTGCAGAGCTTGAAAAAAACATTGCTGACTTACAGCGTATGTTAGAGAAATCCAAAGCCAATAAATCTGCCGAGAACAACTTTGGATTAGGTGGATTTGGCCCGGCTGTCTTAGGCATTGGGCTGATTGCTTTCACTGGCTTGCTTTTGTGGGTGTTGGCACGCAATGCACGTCGTTCAGATACACCTTCGTTTGAGGCAAAAAACACAGCGATTCATAAACCACTCGTACCTCCTACCATGGGAGCAGCGTTTGAAATGCCAGAACGCGCTAAGGCGCTATTTGCTGGGATTGATCTTGACCTTTCTAAGCCTGCAAAAGAGGTGCCTAAAGAAGTGGCACCTTTTGTAAATCCCCCAGCCAATAATCCTTTAGCAGATACTCTGCGCGTAAAACTGAACTTAGCGCGCGCCTATATCACTATTGAAGACTTTGCATCTGCCAAGAAATCGCTGGAGGAAGTGTTGGTGATGAGTAATTCAGTGGATCCTTCAATCACTATTGAAGCGCAGGGTCTATTGTCAGAGCTCTCTCATCGTCAAGCTTAATCTGAGGTAGCTGACGATGCGTATTGCACTCGGACTTCAGTATGACGGCAGTCCTTATGCGGGCTGGCAGCTTCAGCCAAACCAAACTACAGTACAAGGTGAGTTAGAAAAGGCGCTTGCTGCTTTTGTAGGCGCAGAAGGAACTCATGCTAGCTCCATAAACACGATTACTGCTGGTAGAACAGATGCAGGGGTGCACGCATTGGGGCAGGTCATTCACTTTGATACTCATGTAGAGCGCGAAGAATTTTCATGGGTGCGAGGTGTCAATTCCTATTTGCCAAATTCCATTGTGGTGAATTGGGCCAAAGTTGTTCCGGAAGAATTTAGCGCTCGTTTTTCAGCATATGAGCGGACTTATATTTACGCCTTACATGCAGGTCCTTGCCGTTCACCAATGATGAATCAACGAGCAGGGTATGTAATGTTGCCACCAAATATTTGGTTCGATGTTGAGGCAATGAGAGAAGCGGCTCAATATCTCATTGGTGAGCACGACTTTAGCGCTTTTCGATCGTCAGAATGTCAAAGCAATACACCAGTGAAAACGATGTACTCCATAGAAATTATTTCGGAGAAGCCGTGGCTGTATTTTCGAATTCGCGGTAATGCCTTTTTGCACCACATGGTCCGAAACCTGGTCGGGAGTTTTTTGCAAATTGGACGAGGTAGACAAAAACCTGAATGGATGGGGCAATTATTGGAAGGTAAAAATCGCCAATTAGCAGCCCCGACATTTATGCCTGATGGACTATATTTGAGCAAAATTGCCTACCCAGAAGAATTTGCTATTCCAAGCCCGTGGCTGGAAAACTCTTGGTTACCAGCCGCGGTGGTGGGAAGATAGGCCTTATCATTCTGTTATGGGCTTATTGACATATTCCCCGGGCCGAACCCGGATCAAAATCTGCGGTTTAAGGACCTCGGAGGCGGTGGATTCCGCGGTTTCTGCTGGGGTAGATGCTGTTGGCTTTGTTTTTTACCCTCCTAGCGTACGGTCTGTCAGTCCCAATATCGCTGCCCAGCT
>NZ_JAHBAK020000007.1 GCF_018500155.2 Polynucleobacter sp. | reverse complement strand
TACTGGGATTGGCTGGCAATAACTTATTGGGCGGCCTAGGCTTAATCATTGGCGGCGTCACCCTCGCTAGTTGGGGTAGAGATTTAGGTTACCTCGTCACAGGCGTCATGCTACTTGTGGGTTTATTCATTGCAGCAGGATTAGCCTTTAAGCCAACCTTTAATTTATTTATGAAAATTTTGGGTCGCTTCCAGATGGATAACGCGCTACCTGGGATTCAGTTAGCATTCTCTTGGCCTTACAACGTACTGCAAGCACTGTTTGCTATTGGAATTCACTGCTTATTAATCCTCACATTTTTCTGCTGCTTAAGGGCTTATGGCGTGGTTGCCCCAATATCGAGTTTGATGATTGGTCTTCCGGCTCTAAGCCTGTTGTTGATGCTGCCTATTAGTATTTCTGGATGGGGTTTGCGTGAAGCTACCCTCTCATCAGTTTTAGCTCTTTGGGGAGTCAATCAATCGATTACCGTTTTAGCCTCGATTAGCTTTGGCGCAATCACTGTGATTTCTGTTTTGCCTGGGGCCTATTTTTTACTAAAGCGTAAATAATTTTTAAAAGAATTGATATGGCCATCAGTGTAAATACCATGCGTACAATTGATCACCTGGTAGGTGTGCCGTTGTGTGCCATCGTCAGCCCGATTGTTGCGCTCACCGATAAAATCAAAAATGTATTTAGCCGCGAACTGGCAGAACCTAAAAAAATTCTATTTATCGAGCTCTCTGAAATGGGTAGCGCCATTTTGGTTGATCCAGCAATGCGCAATGCTCAAGAGCGTGGTGCAGAAATATTTTTTCTGATATTCAAAAGCAATAGCGCCAGCCTGACTTTATTGAATACGGTTAAACCTGAAAATATTTTTACGATTGATGCATCCAGTCTTGGTAGCCTGGTCAAGGACACGCTGAAGTTTTTACTCATCGCTCGTGTGCGCCGCATCGATACGGTCATAGATCTAGAGTTATTCTCCCGCTTCACCGCCCTACTGACAGGACTTTGTGGTGCCCGCCGCAGAGTGGGATATCACATTTTTCATGGCGAAGGATTGTGGCGTGGCACGATGCTCACCCGCAAGGTGCACTACAACCCTCATATTCATATTACGAAAAACTTTCTGTCGCTGATTCATGCAGCATTTGCTAAAGCAATTGAAGTCCCTTTTAGCAAAATTCATATTCCGGATTCTGAGGTCAAACTTGAACAGGCCATCATCAATCCAGACATGATGAAAAAAGTACTTTCTCGCATTGAGAAAAAGGCTGCAGAAGCAGGAATTTCCTATACCTACGGTAAAGATCGCCTTATTTTGATTAATCCGAATGCAAGTGATCTCTTGCCGCAACGCCGTTGGGCACAACAGCGATTTTCAGAGTTGATTCAAGCGATTCATCAACGCTACCCCAATGATTTAATTCTGATTACAGGATCCCCTGCAGAATTTGTGTATGTCGATAAAGTCCGCTTCGTTGCTAATGTAAAAAATGCTATCAATTTTGCAGGGCAAGTGAGCTTTTCAGAATTGCCCCCTCTGTACACCCTCTCAGATGTGATGGTAACTAATGATTCGGGGCCAGGCCACTTCTCTGCAGTAACACCCCTCAGAACTATCGTACTCTTTGGACCAGAAACTCCGGCACTTTACGGCTCCGTAGGCAACTCTATCGCGATTACTGCTAACTTAGCTTGTTCACCTTGTGTAAGCGCTGCAAATCACCGCAAAACGCCATGCCAAGATAATGTGTGCATGCAGGCGATTAGTGTTCACCAAGTATTAGAAAAAGTAGTCCTTCAATTGCAAGAAGCAGATAAAGCAAAAGGTCGCTGAACTGGATGAGCAAAAAAGCGATTCCCGCTCTAGCTTGGTTCATTCCACTTGCTCCCATCACATGCGCTGCTGCAATCTACTTTGGCGAGCAACAAAGCAATAGCTTTTTATTCCTCAATCGGATCACTCAGTTTTTGCCAGATGCCTTATGGGCTTGGCTGACTTTTTTTGGCAACGGTTGGGGGGTGTTTGCCCTTTCCTTTCCGTTGTTATTGCTGGCCCCTCGTTTATTAACAGCAGGGATTTTTGGTGGTGCTATTTCTGCTATCTCTAGCACGCTACTCAAAAATGTATTTGACCTTCCCAGACCAGCAAGCTTGCTAGAGGATGGCAGTTTTTATCGAATTGGGGAGCCATTACTGCATAGAGCCTTTCCTTCTGGCCATACACTCACCGCATTTGCCATTGCGAGCGCGCTCTACTTTGCGGCAAGCCCTGAAAAGCGTCGCTACCTTGGCGCTTTATTCTTGATTGCAGTCTTGGTGGGTCTCTCCCGCAATGCCGTAGGTGCGCATTGGCTAACAGATGTAATGGCGGGAGCCGGTGTAGGCATGTGGTGCGGGATGATTGGCGCACAACTTACTCAATACATTCCTGAGAGTTGGTTCAACCCAAGAGGTTTATGGTCCTGGCTCATTGCCCTAGGAGGTGTAGCCGCTATTTATGCACACTTCACACAAGTGATGGATTTGGAATTAAATCTACCGCTGCAATATGCCTCTATCACCATCATTGCCATCACCCTAGTATTTTTTCTTAAAGCGCAATTGGTTGGGCCCAAGGGACAAAAATAATTTCCCATGTTTAGTTATCGACATGCATTTCATGCTGGCAGTCATGCTGACATATTGAAGCACCTCACACTGATTCACTTAGTGAGCTATTTGCAAGAAAAACCAGTTGCCTTAACCATGGTTGACACGCATGCAGGTGCTGGCATTTACAACCTTCAAGATGGGTTTGCAGCAGTCAGTAAAGAAGCTGAGGGTGGTATTTTTCGCTTACTCAAGTATCAAGAGGCGGGCAACCAAATTCCAGAGAGTATTCAGAAATATATAGATTGCATTCAATCAGAAAATAGCAGCGGTGAAATGAATGTCTATCCTGGGTCACCCTTTATTCTGGCGCGCATGTTGCGCCCTCAAGACCGACTCAAATTATTTGAGCTACACCCCAAGGAAATAGACATCTTGCGTCACAACGTGGGAGAACTGTCCTGCGCTAAACAAATTGATGTTTACGATGTCGATAGTTTCAAACGACTAAAAGGCCTCTTGCCTCCCCCCAGTAGACGCGGTTTGATATTAATTGACCCGTCCTACGAGGATAAGCAGGATTACCGCCACTTAGAAATCGCGCTTGAAGAGGCAATGCAACGCTTCCCTACTGGTTGCTATGCTATTTGGTACCCAATGCTTGCCAGAAGAGAGTCTGCAGAATTACCAGACCGCCTAAAAAAGATTTGCACAACGCATAAGCGCTCCTGGTTGCATACTGAGCTGCGTGTTGAAAATACGCCTGGGGAAAGACGCCTGCAGGCTAGCGGCATGTTCATCATCAATCCACCGTGGACTCTTGAAAAAAACTTAGCCGAGGCGCTTCCAATCATCACCAAGGCGCTTAGCGTTGGAAATGGTGCTCAGTATCTACTGAAAAGCTTTGAAGCAAAAAATTAATCGCTCAACCGATTAGTCGCGGACATCTATCAGAATTTCATTGCGACGCATGAATGGCAATGTCCATGGAGGGTTATAGCGTGCAAATATAGGGGCGCTGATTGGGTGAAGATTTTTACTACTCATCCATTCCTCTAGCGCTTTAGTCTTTTGCTCAACCTTATCACTGTCATAAAAACCAGAAAAAGTGATCACTGCTTTTTTGGAGGCGGGAATTGACTTGATGGTCACTTGGGGATTGAGCGGCTTTGGGAGCGTATCTAAAGTGTACTGCGCAGGCATCACAAATGACACGGTCCATGACCCACCCTCCTTCTCAATATTGACTGGCGCAGTCATGGCAATTTTTTGATTTTTAATGGATTGTCCTTCCATCGTTACTGGCGCAGTCATTGCCACTTTCTCATTGACTTGATTTTGACCGAAGATATAGGCCGCAATCAGTCTAAAGCCTTGGGAAGAAGCTTCATCTAAATCTCCCTCGACTTGCACTTGCGCCAAAATCATCGGAGCATACGAGCGCAATTCGAATGGCGGAGCATTTTCCAAAACAAAATATTTAGGCTCTTCAACAGCCATCACAGATCCTACAAAAGGGAATACGAGTAAAGGCGCAATCCAAAAGAAAAATTTTTTTAACAACGAATTACCAGCGAGCTTGTAGTGAAAAGCCTTGAGGGCCGAACTCTAGGTTTGCCGTTGCGCCAATAGGTAAGGTCAACTTGTTCGCTTGATGGCCAAAAGGTAAATTAGTCAGAATAGGAATGTTATCAGGTAAGCGCTCACGAATAGAGGCAACAGCATGCTCTAGGTTATAACCTTTGTCGTTGTCAAATAGACGATAAGCTGAGAAACCACCCAATAAGACAGCCGCCTGATTACCCAAGATACCAGCGTCTAAGAGCTGCATCATGGTTCTTTCAATACGATATGGATGCTCATTGACATCTTCTAAGAACAAGATACCACCTTGCGTTTGCTTGGCAGAGGGTAAATATGGCGTGCCAATGAGGCTAGCCAAAACAGTGAGATTACCTCCCCATAACATGCCCTGCACACGGCCAGCAGATGATTTTCCTAAGTATGATTGTTGAGCTTGAATACTGCAATCTAACTTTCTACTTTGAACTGCACTCAGAAAATGCTTCCACATAAAGTCGTCGGGAGCGATAGGCTGACCATCATCGGTCAATCGACCAAAGTCGTAATTCAACATTGGTCCAGACAATGTAATAGCGCCTGTCTTTGCTAGCAATGCAAGCTCAAATGTAGTGAAGTCACTATGACCACACACTTGCAAACCTTTTTGAATGGCTTGCGCAATTGCCTGCCAATCAATCTCTGGTAGCAGGCGATGAATGCCATACCCACCACGCATTGCCATGACGATCGTCTGAGGATCAAGATTTGCTAAATGATTTATTTCTTGCAAACGCTGCGCATCATTGCCAGAAAAACGCTGGAATACTCGTTTCACACACTCCGCATTTTGAATACGAATTCCCTGGTTTTCCAGCCAAGCGATTCCAGTCAAAGGACTTTGATCATCGTAGCTAGCGCCAGATGGGGCAATAAGATAAATAGAGTTCAACGCCGCTCCTTAAAGAAGCTACGCAAAAGCTGGCCGCACTCTTCACCCATTACACCACCTTCAACACGAGTTTGATGATTAATTTGCTTTGATGAGAATACATCCAAAACGCTGCCTGCGGCACCAGTTTTCGGATCCAATGCTCCAAAAACGACACGATCCACTCTAGCATGCAAAATTGCCCCAGCGCACATTACGCATGGCTCTAAGGTGACATACAGCGTGCTACCAGGTAAGCGGTAGTTTTCTGCTGATTTTGCTGCCGCTCTAAGAGCAAGCATCTCAGCATGGGCACTAGGATCATGATGCGCAATGGGCTGATTAAATGCTTTAGCAATGACCTGGCCATCATGAACCAAGATGGCTCCAACCGGCACCTCCCCAGCTTGAGCGGCTAATTTTGCCTGCTCTAGCGCTTGACACATAAATTGTTGGTCAATATCTACAGGGTTCATTTAAGCAGGATGAACATCGGCCCAACAATTTGGAGTCTCATAAAGACGAATAGCGGAGAGCTCTAGGCGCCCACCAAATGCTTTTGCAAAAACGGGTTGCAAAATAGCAAAGGCTGCGTTGGCTAAATTCTCAACGGTGGGCACATGATCCATCACAACCGTTTTGTGATTAGGCAGTGATGCTAGAAATGCCACTAACCCCTCATCTTCTTTTGCTACCAAGAATGCGTGATCCCATTTTTCAACTACGTATTGATTGGTAAGTTTTTTGATATCACCAAAATCAAGCACCATGCCATCATCGGCCTTACCGGGATGATCGGCTACCTCCCCAGTTAATGTCACCTCGATGGCATAACGATGCCCATGCAGATGTCTGCATTGTCCATCATGATTTGGAATACGATGCCCTGAATCAAATTCAAGGCGGCGAGTAATTGATATTGGGCGTTGTTGGTTCGTCATGGGTTCACGGAAAATAAATAAATCTCTATCGAATCCCAATCAGTTTATGCGATTGAAGACTCAGCCTCCATAATGGACGCTTTTGGCATAAGCTCACTGCTAACTCAGTGTTACGTTTGACATCAGGCCCATCCATAGGCTGCAAGAATCGATTACGGTAGTCCATCTTCTCAAAGCGGTCCATCAACTTCTCAATAGAATCATGCCCTACCTGCGGTACAACCAATTTCAATTCATTTGCTTGCAAAACGATGAGATCGGAGCCCGCTTTAGGACTGACGCAAACCCAATCAACACCCTTGGGAACTTTCAATGTGCCATTGGTCTCTATAGCAACTTCAAAGCCTTTTTGATGAAGCGCACCAATAAGATCCTCATCTAATTGCAAAAGAGGCTCACCGCCAGTAAACACAACATAGCGTTGCTGAGGTCCCGCAGAGGTACTTCTCCAGGCTCTCTCTATTGCATCAGCCAAATTGGCTGCGTTTTCAAACTTTCCACCACCATGTCCATCACTGCCAACAAAATCAGTATCACAAAATTGACATATCGCAGTAGCGCGATCCTCTTCTCGACCGCTCCATAAATTGCAGCCTGCAAAACGGCAAAATACAGCAGCACGTCCAGCGTGCGCACCTTCGCCTTGCAAAGTGGGAAAAAGCTCTTTTACGGTATACATAGCAATCCGCTTATTTTAAGCGTTTTACTCACTTCCAAGAGATTAACTCCCACTGCCAATAGTCTTCCCAATAAGCATTGGCCCAATAAACACCTGGCGTGATATATCTTCCAAAGCCCCTGCGATATACCCAGCGGCCAATTTCCGGAGAAAACCAAACCTCTTCCTCGCGAATGTTTTGCACTCTAAATACATCATTGCTTTGAAAATACGGAATTTCATTTTGATAATGAAAGGTCAGTACTTGACCAATTGGCGATGAGACTTTCTCCCAGCCAATGGCACTCATACTCAATCCCCAGTAATACTGACTGTCTGGGTATCCGAGTACTTGATATTGCGTTTTATAAAAAGCATTCTGGCCAGCCAGCAATTGCTCAGGCCATAGAGGCATGGGTTTTTCAAAACGTTGTGGTGGCTTCCAATGGGAATCTTGTAATACAAAACCCCAAGGTGCTTGAATTTCATCAGGCAAAGCTCCTGCTTTAGCCCCTATTCTTGCAATACGAATCTCAGGACCGACTGATACCACTCTCTCTGTAACGGTATCCACTACCTCTTGATTAAATACATTGCGTATTTGATAAACCCACTCTTGCCCAACTTGGGGAGCGCGCACTAACGGTATTGGCGACGGTTGGGGTGCAACCATTCCACTTGGGGCAGGCAATGCAGAAATACATCCTGCCAACAGAATCGGCAGGAGCAATAGAAATAATCGCTGTAAATTCTTTATTTGTAAGAAGTTAGATGCCATTGCAAACTATCTTCGAGATTTGGCGCACCCAACTGACCTCGTATCATGTACGAACCAGAAGATTCACGTGCGACCCAACGTCCAATGCTCGGAGCAAACCAAACCGTTTCTCGCAAAATGCAATTCACCTTATTGTCATCGTTACTATCGTAATTAACCAAACTTTGATAACGCAAAGTTAAAAAAGTACCTGCAGGTACGGTGATTTGCTCCCATCCGTGAGCACTCATATATTGCTGCCAACTCAGTCGACCATTATCGTAGCCGCCAACGCTGTATTTGGTGATGAATTGCTTATTCCAATTTGCAGTAAGTGCTTGTGGCCACAAGGGAATGGCAGGGTTAAAGCTCACCAGATGAGGCCATTGTGGGTCGGTTAGAACCATTCCCCATGGGCCCTGTATTTCATTTGGCAGCTGCTCGCCATAATCATTTGAACGCTCAATCGTGATGGTTGAGCCAATATTGGCTACACGCTCAGTGATCAAGCCTAAGTTTTTTCCATCAAATACACTGCGCTTGAGATAAGTCCACTCCTGTCCAACAGCTGGTGGACGCACTGTAGGCAACGGATTAGGTTGCGCAACTTGCGTGCCACGCTCATACCCAAGGGGAACGCCACAAGCTATGGGAGCCAAAGCGGAAGAAACAATAAATGCTCGACGAGATAAATTCATAGGGACTCCATCACTCTAATAATGAGATTAGTTTTACTATACCCCAAGCAGCTCGATTTCTTCATCACTAAATCCCGCCAATCTGCGGGCTTCAACATTGAATGGCCCCTTCAGTTTTGGAGCACGATACGTTATTGCCAACTCTTGATAAGCAACTATAGGGGAGAGGTTGCTTTGCTTGCATAAATAATTAAACCAATGATTACCAATGGCAACGTGACCAATTTCGTCGCGCAAGATGATATCTAGGATTTGCACTGCGCCGTTTTCCTTGATTTGCTTAAAACGCTCACGAATCATGGGTACAGCGTCCAAGCCCCTTGCCTCCATAGTTCTTGGCACCAACGCCATTCTGGCAAGAATGGAATCTGTAGTTCTCTCAACCATTTCCCACAAACTATTATGTGCCTCAAAGTCGCCATAGTAATAACCATAGGACTGCATATAATTTTCTACAAGAGAAAAGTGATAGGCCTCCTCTTTAGCAACCTTTAACCAATCTTCATAGTATTGCGCTGGCATCCCTGAAAAACGCCAAATAGCATCTAGCGCCAGATTAATGGCATTAAATTCGATATGCGCCAAAGAGTGCATTAAAGATGCTCTACCCTCTACCGTATCCATTTTTCTACGAGGAACTTGCAGAGGGGGAACTAACACTGGCTTCTCAGGCCGTCCAGGCAATAGTAGATTTTGCTCACTCAAGCATGAGTCGGGGTTGAGTGTGATGCGCCGCTCTTGATAGTCCGTGAATAATTGAAAAACATGATTCACTTTTTCTCGGGGCTCAGTCTGAGCCAGGATATTTAAGGCAACTTGGCGTAACTCGCTCATTTAGATAAGGCGGTGGCTTTTATTCCCACTCGATGGCGACTTATTAGAAGGGCTAAATTGAATCACTCTTAGGATTAAGAAAAGAGTTACTAGATGCACTGCTGCAATAGCAAGATTGCTAATTACGACTGGATTGTTAATGTTGCCGACTGTAAAAGGAGTCGTTAACTTATAAAGCACCTGCACTAGGAGTAAGGGCGCAACTAAGAGCGGTAAAGGCTTAATCAGCAAGCAAAATGAAGTGACTAATATTGCGCCATAGATTGAGAGCAGGATGCCTCTAGCGGGACTAACGGGACCATAACCATCCACCACCCAATCGGCATCAAAAAATAACCCAGCGCAAACAGGAATTAAAACCAAAATATTAATAAGAAGGGAGACAAAAATCATCCTCTTCATTAGCATCATTCCCACTCGATGGTGGCAGGCGGCTTTCCACTGATATCGTAGACCACGCGATTGATGCCACGCACTTCATTAATGATGCGATTAGACACTTTACCAAGTAACTCATGTGGCAAATGTGCCCAATGCGCTGTCATGAAGTCTTGTGTTTGCACTGCCCGTAGTGCAACGACATATTCGTAGGTTCTACCATCACCCATTACGCCAACAGACTTCACCGGTAAAAACACAGCAAACGCCTGACTGGTAAGGTCATACCATGACTTTTGACTGACTTCATCAATAGTATTACGTAACTCTTCAATAAAAATTGCATCCGCTCTTTGCAAGAGGCTCGCAAATTCAGCTTTGACTTCGCCAAGAATACGAACGCCTAAGCCAGGCCCTGGGAATGGATGGCGATAAACCATCTCCCTTGGCAAGCCCAATGCCACTCCGAGTTCGCGGACTTCATCTTTAAACAATTCGCGCAAAGGCTCTAGCAATTTCAGATGCATATCTTCTGGTAAGCCACCAACATTGTGGTGACTCTTAATAGTGTGCGCACCCTTCTTACCTTTACCAGCAGACTCGATGACATCTGGGTAAATCGTTCCTTGAGCCAACCACTTCGCATTTTTGATTTTGGCTGATTCACTTTGGAAAATCTCGACGAACTCCTTGCCGATAATCTTGCGCTTAGCTTCAGGATCAGCCACACCAGCCAACTTACCCATAAAGGTCTCTTTGGCATCTACACGAATGACCTTAACACCAAGATTGCGCGCAAACATTTCCATCACCATGTCGCCTTCATTAAGACGAAGCAAACCATGATCGACAAAAACACAAGTTAATTGATCGCCGATAGCGCGATGAATTAAGGCAGCTGCAACGCTGGAGTCAACCCCACCAGATAAACCCAAAATCACTTCTTCATTGCCAACTTGCTGGCGAATATGTTCCACCGCTTCAGCGATGTAATCGCCCATTACCCAATCTGGTTTGCATTGGCAAATTTGATGAACAAAACGCTCAAGAATAGCGGTGCCCTGAATGGTATGGGTCACCTCTGGATGAAATTGAAATGCATAAAAGCGACGCTCTTCATCCGCCATGCCTGCAATCGGACAAGATTCTGTAGAAGCCATCAACTTAAATGCTGGTGGCATTGCAGTCACCGAATCACCGTGACTCATCCACACCTTCAATATGCCATGCCCCTCGCTCGTGGAGAAATCTTGAATCCCTTTGAGTAAATGGGTGTGACCATGTGCTCTTACTTCGGAGTAGCCAAACTCGCGAGCCTTACCCAGCGATTCCGCGGAAGCAACGGCGCCACCAAGTTGAGTGGCCATCGTCTGCATACCATAGCAAATACCCAAAACAGGGACGCCTAATTCAAATACGATTTGAGGGGCGCGTGGACTACCCTCTTCTGTAACAGAGCTAGGCCCACCAGACAGAATGATGCCCTTACCACCCTGCTCTTGAATAAATTGACGAATAAATTCTGGATCACAATCATAGGGGTGTATCTCGGAATACACCTTCCCATCGCGAACGCGTCTTGCAATTAATTGAGTAACCTGTGAACCAAAGTCGAGAATCAGTATTTTGTCGTGCACGAAAGAATCAATCTTAAATTCAACTTTTTTAATCTATGTGGTAATTGGGAGCTTCTTTAGTAATCTTCACATCATGCACGTGAGATTCACGAACACCTGCAGAGGTGATCTCCACGAAATTCGCTTTTTCATGAAGCTCTGCAATCGTTTTGCAACCAAGATAGCCCATAGAAGAACGTATTCCTCCGGTTAACTGATGCAAGATAGCCAGTACGCTGCCTTTATAAGGCACTTGACCTTCAATGCCTTCTGGCACCAGCTTCTCAGCATTGGCCACGATATCGCTCTGGAAGTAACGATCTGCAGAACCATCTGCCATCGCACCCAAAGATCCCATACCACGGTAACTCTTGTAAGAACGCCCTTGGTATAAGAAGACTTCACCAGGCGCCTCTTCAGTACCAGCAAACATACCGCCCATCATCACTGCACTAGCACCTGCCGCCAATGCTTTGGCAACATCACCTGAATAACGTACGCCACCATCAGCAATCAATGGAATTCCAGTGCCTTTGAGAGCAGTTGCGACATTCACAATCGCCGTAATTTGTGGCACACCAACACCAGCAACAATTCGAGTAGTACAAATCGAGCCAGGGCCGATACCCACCTTGACGCCATCTGCGCCGTGATCAGCTAATGCCTTAGCTGCATCGGCAGTCGCAATGTTTCCGCCGATCACTTGGACTTGGGGGAAGTTTTTCTTAACCCACTTCACGCGATCCAACACACCTTGGCTATGGCCGTGCGCAGTATCCACCACAATCACATCCACACCAGCGCGTACCAACAATTCAATACGCTCGTCATTGTCAGGACCTACGCCAACTGCTGCACCAACACGTAACTTTCCTTCGCTATCTTTACAAGCATTCGGATGTTCAGTAGCTTTTAAAATATCTTTAACAGTGATCAAACCACGTAACTCAAATTTGTCATCCACTACGAGAACGCGCTCGAGGCGATGTTGACTCATTAAGCGTTTTGCCTCTTCTAATGAGCAACCCTCTTTTACAGTTACCAGGCGCTCACGAGGAGTCATTTTTGATTTAACCGGTGCATCTAAATCTTCTTCAAAACGTAAATCACGATTTGTAATGATGCCAACCACTTCTTTGCCAACCAACACTGGAAATCCTGAAAAACCATGTTCACGTGATAGCTGCATCACTTGTCGTACCGTAACATCGGGAGCAATAGTGATGGGATCACGTAACACGCCAGATTCATAGCGCTTTACTTTGGCAACTTCACGAGCTTGCTCGGCGGGCTTGAGATTTTTATGAATAATGCCAATACCACCCTCACTGGCCATAGCAATTGCCAATCTGCCTTCGGTGACAGTATCCATTGCAGCAGATACCAGCGGTGTATTGAGTGAAATATCTCGAGTTAATTTACTTGCCAAGCTGGCATCTCGAGGGAGTACCGATGAATAAGCCGGTACGAGGAGCACATCGTCAAAAGTGAGTGCTTTTTGAATGAGTCGCATGCAAAACCCCTAGTCGCAAAAACAGATTATAGCCTCCTAGCCCTCCTTTTGGCAGCTGCAGCCTGGAATTTGGCATCCTGACTCTGATTTGCCTTCTTGCGGCGAACCGCCTTAGGGTCAATCAATAAAGGGGAGTACAGCTCCAAGCGATCTCCTGGATAAATAGGGCTATCCCACTCTTTACGCTTTCCAAAGACCCCAAAGCAGCCTTTACGAGCCAAGGCGGGGTCGTCTTTACCGGTTGCCAGCCCTGCTTTTAGTAAGGCTAAACCTACAGTTGGAGACTCTTCTGCGGCAAGAACTAGTTGGAATGCCCTAAGAGTAGGTACACCTTGCCTTGCATCACAAAGATAAATGTCGATAAATTTATTGACCATATAAGTCTTCAGCACGTTTTACAAAACAATCAACAAAGGTGCCGGCAATATGTCCAAAGACGGGGCCAATGATCTTGTCCAAAATTGCGCTTTTAAATTCCCAATGCAATTTGAATTCCACTTTGCACGCATCTTCCCGTAAAGGAATGAAATTCCATTGACCTGAAAAATGCTTAAATGGGCCGTCCACAAAAACCATATCGATCGTTTCTGGACGATGATTGATATTGCGCGTATGAAAAAATTGATTGATCCCTTTAAAGCTAATCTTGATTTTGGCATCCAATACGGTATCGGTTTGTTCAAAAATCTCTACCCCGCCACACCAAGGCAAAAACTCTGGATAACGCGCTACATCCGTCACCAAGCCATACATGCGGTCGGCTGATTGACTAATTAATACGGTCTTGTAGACGTCTGCCATAATCGATCTTGGAAGCTAAATAAATATGAGTATCGTCGATAACAAAAAAGCCTTCTTTGATTATTTTATCGAGGAGCGCTTTGAGGCAGGATTAGTGCTAGAAGGCTGGGAAGTCAAAGCCATCCGCGCTGGTCGCGTGCACATCAAGGAAGCGTATGTCGTCATTCGCAAGGCGGAGCTATTTCTGATCGGATGCCATATTACCCCCCTGCTCTCTGCTTCAACCCACATTGTTCCCGACAGCGTTCGCACGAGAAAACTCCTTCTCAATGCCATTGAGATTCGCAAACTGATTGGCAAAGTCGAGCAAAAGGGCTATACCCTAGTCCCGCTCAATTTGCATTTTTCCAAGGGAAATGTGAAGTGTGAAATTGGATTAGCCAGAGGCAAAAAGCAGCATGACAAGCGGGCAGCCACCAAAGCGCGTGAATGGGAAGTCCAAAAGGGTCGCATCGCCAGAGGCGATCTAAACGCATAAAAAGCGGTTTTTGGGCTTTTTAGCCAGTAGATTGAAATCTCAGGGCATCTATGCACTCATATGGTGCATCGCAGCACTAAACTGCTTCAAATCCCTTAAAAACTCTCTTCTGAAGGCATTAATTTAATAGATATGAAACTGCCTTTTGATGAAATGCTCGATAGCGCCGGTAAAGCGCGTCCCCACTACCAAATTTTTCATAGCTGGTTAAAGCAACAAAGCGACACCCTTATGGGTCTCAAGCGTGCTGAAGCCGACCTCATTTTTAGACGCGTTGGCATTACCTTTGCCGTCTATGGCGATGATCTTGGATCCGAGAGAACAATTCCCTTTGACCAGGTTCCACGAATCTTTACTGCCAAAGAATGGGAACAACTTGAAGCTGGATTACGCCAACGTGTCAAAGCGCTCAATCGCTTTATCTATGACGTTTATCACAATGAAGAAATCATTAAAGCAGGCATTGTTCCTGCCGAACAAATCTTCAATAACGCGCAATATCGTCCTGAGATGCGCAACGTCAATGTGCCCAGAGATATCTATGCCCAAATTGCTGGCATTGATATTGTGCGTGCAGGTGAAGGTGAGTTCTACGTATTAGAAGACAACCTGCGCGTTCCCTCTGGTGTGTCCTATATGGTTGAAGATCGCAAGATGATGATGCGCCTCTTTCCCGACCTCTTTCAGAAATACCGCGTTGCACCGGTTGAGCACTATCCCGATCTACTACTAGAATGCCTCAAATCTGTTAAACCCGATGACGTTAAAAAACCTAACGTTGTCGTACTCACCCCAGGTATGTATAACTCTGCTTATTTTGAGCATAGCTATCTTGCTCAACAAATGGGCGTGGAGTTGGTTGAAGGAAAAGACTTATTTGTCAAAAACGAACAAGTCTTTATGCGCACTACGCAAGGACCTGAGCGCGTAGATGTCATCTATCGTCGCGTGGATGATGACTTTTTAGATCCACTCGCCTTTCGCTCCGATTCCACATTAGGAGTAGCTGGCTTACTCTCTGCCCATCGCGCAGGAAATGTCACACTCGCAAATGCAATTGGCACCGGTATTGCAGATGACAAATCTATTTACCCTTATGTGCCAGACATGATTGAGTTCTATTTTGGGGAAAAACCCATCCTCAACAATGTCCCTACATTCCAATGCCGCAAACCTGAGGATCTCGCTTATACCTTAGCCAATCTAGAAAAACTCGTTGTGAAGTTAACCCATGGCGCTGGAGGTTATGGCATGTTGGTAGGGCCTGCTTCCACTAAAGCTGAAATCGAAGAATTTAGGGCGCATTTAATGGCGAACCCTGATAAATATATTGCCCAACCTACTCTAGCACTATCAACCTGCCCGACATTTGTGGAGTCCGGCATTGCTCCTAGGCATATTGATTTGCGACCTTTCGTCCTCTCAGGAAAAACGATCAAGATGGTTCCCGGTGGATTAACGAGGGTTGCCCTCAAAGAAGGCTCTTTAGTGGTGAACTCCTCTCAAGGTGGTGGCACTAAAGATACCTGGGTGCTTGAAGAGTAAGAGAGAAAGAATATGTTAAGTCGCACCGCTGATTGTCTTTACTGGATGGCTCGTTATACCGAGCGCGCAGAAAATACCGCACGCATGCTTGATGTCAATCATCAAACTTCCTTGCTGCCACAACCTAGCGAAGTATTAGAACAAAGCTGGAAAAAGTTGCTCACTATCTCCAAGTTAGAGGGCGCTTTCTTAAGCAAATACGATGTGATTAATCGTGAGAATGTCTTAGATTTCATGATTTATGAAACGAGCAATCCTTCAAGTATTGTTTCGTGCTTGTACGCAGCCCGAGAAAATGCCAGAGTTATTCGCGGAAAGATCACTTCCGAGGTTTGGGAAACCCAAAATACTACTTGGCTGGAGTTACAACGTATTCTCCAAACAAGACATCAAGCTGACCCCAGCAGACTACTCGAGTGGGTAAAACACCGTTGCCACTTATTTCGTGGCGTGATGTACGGAACGATGCTAAAGAACGAAGCTTTTTACTTTATTAATGTTGGCACATTACTAGAACGCGCTGATAACACGGCTCGTATTTTGGAAACTAAATACGAGAATGAAACAACGCTTGGCAAAACCTATAAAACCAAATTAAATGATGATGGATCAGATGGTGAATTATTTGACTTTTATCATTGGGCCGCACTACTACGATCGGTGTCTGCATTCGAAATTTATCGACAAATTTACTCTGATCAAGTTACACCAAAGCAAGTTGCCGAATTGCTGATTTTTAATAAGCAAATGCCCCGCTCTTTAGTGAGCTGCGTGAATGAATTGATTCCCTTGGTTTCAGAAGTGAAAAATCAACAATCTAAAGAGATTGAACGCTTACTTGGCAAACTCAAGGCAAGCCTAGACTATTCCGATATCGACGAGGTGTTTGCACAAGGGCTAGATGAATTTATCGAGAGCTTTTTAGAGCGCATTAACCATATTGCCGATGAATTTAGTAGCGCTTACCTCATTCCATTAGCAGTAGCTTAATACTTGAAATTGAATATATGCATCTAAAGATCCGCCACCGCACTGAGTATCGCTACGAAACCCCAGTGCGCTATTCCATTCAAGAACTACGCTTAAGTCCACCCACCGCTGCTGGACAAGAAATTGAACGCTGGAAAATTAGCACCCCCATCAAGGCAAGCAACTCCATTGATACCTTTAATAATGTCTGCAGCGTATTTGTCCAAGAGGCATCCTATACATCAATGATGATTGAAGCCGAGGGCGAAGTCCTTACTCATGATGCTTATGAATATATTGACGATTCAAAAGCGGTATCGCCCTATTACTTACTTCAGCAAACCAATTTGACTGAGCCCTCCGAAGGGATGCTTGACTACTTTGCCGCATCCCTACCAAAAAAGAACTCGATAGATGAAGTTTTAAAACTAGCGGCAGCAGTCCAACAATCTATTGAGTACTCCCCTGGACAAACCAATTTTGCTACAACGGCAGCCCAATCCTTTGCCATGAAAAGAGGGGTATGCCAAGACCATGCCCACATCATGTTGAGTCTTTGCAGAGCTGCCCAAATTCCGGCGCGCTATGTCAGCGGATATTTCTTTGCCGAAGAGTCCCCTAACCTTGCTAGCCACGCCTGGATTGATTTTTGTAGTGATATTGAAAAAGGGGTGTGGATTAGTGTGGACATCACTCATGCATGCCTAATTGATGCGCGGCATATTCGCCTTGCTATTGGACGCGACTACTATTCAGCAGCCCCTGTCAAAGGAGTACGGACTGGCGGCGGCGGAGAAGAGCTCACAGCCAATATCTCTATCCAACAACTCTCCTAAGGCCGTCAGCCATTTAAGAGATAATCCCAGTAAATCATTTAGTAGCACTCAATAAGGATAGGGTTTATGACGTATTGTGTTGGGCTTTGCCTGAAAGATGGTCTCGTTTTTTTATCTGATACCCGCACCAACGCAGGGGTAGACCAAATTGGCACCTTCAGAAAGATGACCTTATTTCAAAAGGATAAAGATCGCTTCTTCGTCTTGATGAGCGCTGGAAACCTAGCCATCACGCAATCCGTTAAAGAAATCCTACTCCAAGGACAACTCATCAATGGAAAGAACCTTTGGACTGCTAAGAACTCATATGAAGCTGCTGTCCTGGTTGGTGATGCGATCAAGCAAGTGTATGAACGTGATCATGAAGCACTCACCAAAGCAGGACTGGATTTCAATTGCAATATGATTTTTGGTGGACAAGTGAAAGGCGAAAAACCGCGCTTATTCAATATTTACTCCGCCGGCAACTTTATTGAAGCAACACCGGAGACTTGCTACTTCCAAATTGGTGAATCTAAGTATGGCAAACCGATTCTGGATAGAGTGCTTAATTTTTCTACTCCGCTCAACTTAGCCACCAAGTGCGCACTGATTTCGATGGATTCCACACTAAAAAGTAACATTTCAGTGGGAGCGCCACTAGATATGTTGGTTTATGAGAAAGATTCATTACAAGCCTCAAAACTGGTCACGATGGATGAGGAGAATCCCTACTTCGCCATGATCCACCGCCTGTGGGGAGAAAAATTACGCGAAGCCTTTAATTCGATAGCTGAGCCAAGTTGGAGTGGCGCCAATAAATCGGCTGCAATTTCAATCCCTGCAAAAAAAATGGGCGGCGTACCCATCAATCGTGCGCCCAAAGCCAAACCTAAAACAACTACACGCAACACCACTAAAACGCGCAAGCCCGCTAAGAGAGCCGCTGCAAAGAAAAAAGCCTAGACCAAAGTCTAGGCTTTCATTGCTGCTATTGATGGGCTTGGTATCAGCCTTAGGCTTTTAGACTTTTACCCAACATTTCCCAAGTCTCCACAACGCTATCTGGGTTTAAGGAAATCGAAGTAATTCCTTTTTCAACTAACCAGCGCGCAAAGTCAGGATGGTCAGAAGGCCCTTGACCGCAAATACCGACATATTTATTTTGTTTGCGACAAGCTTCAATCGAGCGTGCAATCATAAATTCCACAGCAGGGTCGCGCTCATCAAAATCAATCGCCAATAATTCCATTCCAGAATCGCGATCCAGACCTAGTGTTAGTTGAGTCATATCGTTTGAACCGATAGAGAAACCATCAAAATATTCTAGGAATTGGTCTGCCAAAATCGCATTTGAAGGAATCTCGCACATCATAATCAGACGCAATCCGTTCACGCCACGCTTGAGACCAAACTTTTCCATCATCGCGATCACCCGCTCCGCCTGTGGAATCGTGCGGACAAAAGGCACCATGATCTCTACATTATCCAGACCCATATCTTCGCGTACGCGCTTCATGGCGGAGCACTCGAGAGCGAATGCCTCACCAAATTCATCAGAAACATATCGTGATGCGCCACGGAAACCCAACATTGGATTTTCTTCATCTGGCTCATAACGAGATCCGCCAATCAGTTTTTTGTACTCATTGGATTTAAAGTCTGAAAGGCGCACGATTACTGGTTTTGGATAAAACGCGGCCGCAATCGTTGCGACACCCTCAACCAATTTATCTTCATAAAACTGTCTTGGACTTGCATAACCACGAGCCACACTTTCTACAGCACGTTTTAAGTCTGGATCAATATTGGGGTACTCAAGTACGGCGCGGGGATGAACACCAATGTAATTATTGATGATGAATTCCAAACGCGCTAAACCAACGCCAGCATTTGGTATCTGACAAAAATCAAACGCTAACTGTGGATTACCAATATTCATGGTGATCTTCACAGGAATCTCTGGCAGTACGCCGCGGGACACTTCTGTTACTTCAGTCTCAATCAAACCATCGTAGATGTGACCTTCGTCACCTTCTGCACAAGAGACCGTCACCACCATGCCATCTTGCAATTGCTCTGTGGCATCACCGCAACCAACTACTGCTGGCACTCCCAATTCACGCGCAATAATTGCCGCATGACAAGTACGTCCGCCACGATTAGTCACAATTGCAGAGGCGCGTTTCATGACCGGCTCCCAATTTGGATCAGTCATGTCGGCAACGAGTACATCACCAGGCTGAACACGATCCATTTCGCTGGGGTCACGGATGATACGAACTGGTCCGGCGCCGATCTTTTGACCAATAGCACGACCTTTTGCTAAAACCTTAGAGCTACCCTTGAGCTTGTAACGCATTTCCACTTGACCAGCGGCTTGACTCTTCACTGTCTCGGGACGAGCCTGCAAGATGTAAATGCGTCCATCCTGACCATCCTTGCCCCACTCGATATCCATAGGACGACCATAGTGCTTCTCAATGATGACAGCGTATTTGGCCAACTCCGCAATATCTTCATCCTCTAATGAAAAGCGATTGCGCTTCTCAGGAGCAACATCTACTGTTTGTACTTTTTCAGCTGAACCTTTTGGTGCAAACTGCATCTGAATGAGTTTTGATCCCAATGCACGTCGAATAATGGCTTTTTTACCTTGCGCCAAGGTAGTCTTGAATACATAAAACTCGTCAGGATTCACAGCGCCCTGCACTACTGTCTCTCCCAAACCGTAGCTTGAGGTAATGAACACTACATCTTCAAACCCTGATTCAGTATCCAAGGTAAACATGACGCCAGCAGCCCCCAGGTCAGAGCGAACCATACGCTGAATACCCGCTGATAGGGCAACTTCAGCATGAGCAAAACCTTTGTGAACACGGTAAGAGATGGCGCGATCGTTATAGAGGGAAGCAAACACCTCGCGGATCTTCTTGAGAACATCTTCAATGCCTTCAACGTTCAGGAAAGTTTCTTGTTGGCCAGCAAATGAGGCATCAGGCAAGTCTTCGGCGGTAGCAGAAGAACGCACTGCAAAAGAGCCTTTGCCAGAATCATCCAGAACAGCAAATGCCTTGCGGATCTCTTCCTCTAATCTTGGCTGAAAAGGGGCTGTTTCTATCCACTGACGAATTTGAGCACCAGCCTCAGCTAACGCACGCACATCATCAATATTCAATCCTTCCAAACGCTGTTGAATGCGCTCAGTCAGATTGTTATGTTTTAGAAAATCACGAAATGCCAATGCCGTGGTAGCAAAACCAGTTGGTACTCGCACGCCGGTTGAAGCCAGCTGAGAAATCATCTCTCCAAGTGAAGCATTCTTTCCTCCGACCGACTCAACGTCGGTCATACGGAGTTGCTCAAAAGGCAATACATAGGCATCTGCCACACTGCTATTTTGTTGCTGTTGGTTGGACATAAAATACTCTCTAAAGATTAAAAAACTGGTCTAGCTGTCGCCTAAAATACGACTTACTTTAATATGCTTCTATTGTAGTGCTGACCCCCACTTTTAGGCTAAATTAATGTCTACAGAAACCCATATCGTCTTTATCGTCTCAGACGGCACCGGTATTACCGCTGAGAACTTTAGCCAGTCCATATTGGCTCAATTTGAAGCCAGCTTTAAGCACATCCGCATTCCATTTGTCGATAGCGTAGATAAAGCCCATGAGGCCGTCCAAAGTATTAACCAGGCTGCTAGTAAGTATGGGGTGCGACCAATCGTATTCACCACTTTAGTGAATTCTGAGCTCAATGCGATTGTTGCTAAAGCCAATGGACTAATTCTAGATATGTTCCAAACCTTCGTAGCGCCATTAGAAGAGGCATTGGGCATGAAATCTACGCATGCCATGAATCGCTTACACCATAACGCGGATACAGAAGCCTACAAAAATCGTATTGAGGCCATCAACTATTCATTAGCTCATGATGATGGGCAGTCCAATCAAAACCTTTCAGATGCAGATGTCATCTTGGTTGGCATTTCTCGGGTTGGCAAGACACCAACCAGCCTGTATTTAGCGATGCAGTATGGTCTAAAGGCAGCGAACTACCCATTAATACCGGAAGATTTTGAGCGCGGCCAGCTACCTAAAGATCTGATTCCCCATCGACAAAAAATCTTTGGTCTGATGATTGATGCCGAGCGTCTTTCCGAGATACGCAATGAGCGTCGCCCTGGAAGCAACTACGCAAAATTAGAAAATTGCCGCTATGAGATTAATGAAGCGACAGCCATGATGAAAAAGCAGTCAATTCCGTGGGTAATGACCACGAGCAAATCCATTGAAGAAATTGCCACAACCGTACTGCAAGCAATTAAGTCAGATAAAACGATTTTGGGGTGACAGATAACGTCATTCAATAACTTCTTACACGTACCGTCTCGAACAAACATACTGCTGCTGCAATCGAGACGTTTAAAGACTCTAGTCGTGGATCAATAGGAATTGATATTGTCCTTGATTGCGCCAAGATCTCCTCTGAAACGCCGCGCCCCTCACTGCCCATCACCCAGGCGACTGGATGCAATAACTGCTCTTTCAGGTCATAAAGATCACAACTTGCCTCTGCGCTGGTCGCCAATAAGGGCGCTGTAACAGCGCTCAACATCTGCTGGGTTGTCCAGCCTTCATAAAGATCGAGTAGGCGATGGGCACCCATTCCAGCACGCAACACTTTACTTGACCAAAGATGAGCACATCCGGAGAGCGCTAACACTTTTGTAAATCCTGCTGCAGCTGCCGTGCGTAATATCGTGCCAACATTGCCCGCATCTTGTATGCGGTCCAATATGACAATATCGCCCTCTATAGTTCCGATCGATTGTGGTGGAGTCAGGGTGGACTTTGGCAAATTCAATAAGCCTGCAATATGTGGTGCGTTAACCAAATCACTCAAGAGATCCCAAAGCGCACTATCGAGCTGATATACCTTAGTTAAGGGGCAAATCTCCAAATGGGTATAGACAGCTTCTGCAATTTCGCCATTCTTTAATCCAATCTCTGATGTGATCAAGGTCTTTAACGCGGGGTCTCCCACCCATGTTTGCACGAGATGAATTCCCTCAAGTAAGGCATGCCCGCCAGCAGTTCTCGCCTTCTGGCCTTTTGCACCTGTTGCCTGCAAAAGTCGCATCTCCTTAAATAAAGAATTATCTTTAGAGGAGATCACTTCAAAGTTCATTGGTGTTTACGCCTTGGATTCCAGTACTTTGCGCACCGGTGAAAAACTACGTCGATGTTGATCGCATGCACCGTATTGCAAAAGAGCCTCAAAGTGTGCCTCAGTAGGATAACCCATATGCTGCGCAAACCCATACTCAGGATGACGTTCGTGCAGGAGTTGCATTTGACGATCACGTGTCACTTTTGCCAAAATTGATGCGGCAGAAATAGCAGGTTCTTTTGCATCCCCTTTGATAATCGCTTGTGCAGGAATTGGCAACTCTGGGCAGCGATTACCATCAATTAAAGCAGTATCAGGCCACTTCCCTAAACGTAAAGATAAATCTTCAATGGCGCGTCGCATTGCCAACATGGTTGCCTGCAATATGTTGAGCTGGTCAATTTCTGCGGGGCTTGCTTCACCAATCCCCCATGCCCTGGACTTCTCCAGTATTTGTTCATACAAAAACTCTCGCTTAGCGGCAGTCAGCTTCTTTGAATCTTTTAAGCCTGCAATAGGATTAGCAGGGTCAAGCACAACAGCGCCAGCCACTACCGCGCCTACTAATGGACCCCTACCCGCTTCATCCACTCCACAAATTAAAATCTCGCTCATCAAGATGCCTAATGTTTTTTATGATTGGCGATCGTTTGAGCAACCGCTTGGGCAACCAATAGACCTGTTGGACGGCGCAGACTTCCGTGCAATTGCGCAAAGCGATCCTTAAGACTAGAAACTTTAGCTGGATTATTTAACCAATCTTGCAAGGCTTTGGATAATTTTTCAGGAGTTGCGTCATCTTGCAATAACTCTGGCACAACAAACTCACCACATAAAATATTGGGCAAACCCACGTATGGTAAATATCCTTGGCGCTTCATAATCTGCGCAGTTAACCATGGTACTTTATAAGAAATCACCATAGGCTTTTTCCATAGAGCGGCTTGCAAGGTTGCGGTGCCGCTTGCAATCAACACCACATCTGACGATTCAAGTACTTCATCCGCCATCCCATCCACCAAATAAATTTGTATCTCAGGATGGGTATGTTTTGTCTCTTGTAATAGTCGCTCTAGCGCACTACGCAAGTGAGGGGCGGCAACCGGTATCACAAAATATAGTTTCTGCCCTTTTAATTGCTCAGCAAGCAATTCGATGGTCTTGAAAAAGACTGGGGCAATAAATTCAATTTCAGATGTTCTGCTACCAGGAAGAACTGCAACCACCAGGCCATCAAGCGCTTGCGCTGAAATATGAAGGCGATGGCATAGCTTTTCTTTTGCCTCCTGAGGATTTGGCTCAAGCGGTATTTCACTAGCAAGTGGATGACCAACATAAGTAGAGGCAACCCCTGCTGCATCATATATTTTGGTTTCAAACGGAAATATGCAGAGCATGCGATCAACTGCTTGCGCTATCTTTTTAATGCGCCCTGCCCTCCATGCCCAAATTGACGGAGATACTAGATGCATTGTCGGAATTCCCGCCTGACGCAATTTCAACTCCACACCCAAATTAAAGTCTGGCGCATCCACTCCTAAAAATACATCGGGTCGATCATGTCCAAGTAACTGATGAATCAGTTCTTTGCGCACTTTTAAAATCACGGGCAACTGTTTAATCGCTTCAACATAGCCACGCACGCTTAAGGTTTCCATGGGCCAATCTGAACGCATGCCTTCTGCCTGCATTCTCGGGCCACCAATACCGTAGACCTCAATCCCAGCCATATCGGGAATTTGATTTAATGCGCTTAGAACTGGTGCAGCGAGTAGGTCACCAGAGGGTTCGCCAGCTACACAAGCTAACTTTGGCAAAGCATCTCCAGTGTTACCGAATGATGCCACGGGTAGAGGCGGCGATAAAGTCATGAAACTGCGCTAATTTTTCAGCGGTGGCTTGGTCGGCTGCATGCGCCGCCACCATTTTCTGAATTTCTACCTTTGCATCCTCAAAACTAAGGCCATCTTTATAGAGCACTTTATAGGCTTGACGCAGTGCCGTGATGGTTTCACTAGAAAAGCCGCGACGCTTTAAGCCTTCTACATTAATGCCATGAGGAGATGCTTTATCACCAGCAGCAATAACAAAAGGGGGGATATCTTGCACTAACGCAGACGCGCCACCCAACATCGCATGTTGTCCAATACGCACAAACTGATGCACGCCAGACATGCCGCCCATAATGGCCCAATCATCTACCAAGACGTGACCAGCAATCTGTGCATTGCTGGAGAAAATGGTGTGATTCCCCACCTGACAATCATGCGCGATGTGAACATAAGCCATGATCCAGTTGTCATTACCAATACGCGTAATACCGAGATCTTGCGACGTTCCCGTATGAATTGTTGTGAATTCACGAATCGTATTGCGATCCCCAATGATCAATTGAGTTGGTTCACCACGATATTTCATATCTTGAGGTGGTCCGCCTATAGAGGCAAAGTGAGCAAAGGAATTATTTGCTCCAATAGTGGTGTAACCCTCAATCACCGTGTGCGAACCTACTTTGGTACCTGAGCCAATTTTTACATTGGGTCCAATGACTGAATAAGGCCCAATCTCGACGTCGCTAGCAAGCTCAGCCTTACTATCTACTACAGCAGTTGCATGAATAAGAGTCATTACGCACCCTTCGTACGAACTGCACAGGTGATATTTGCTTCTGCAGCGATTTCGCCATCTACGGTTGCTTGCACTGCAAATTTATAAATTCCTGCGCGACCACGTTCTAATTTCGCAGTCATGATGAGTTGATCCCCAGGAAGTACAGGTTTTTTAAAACGAGCTCCATCTATGCCGGCAAAGTAATAAATTGCATCTTCTGCACGCTCTTCAGAAAATGTTAGTAACGCAGCGGTTTGAGCCAAAGCCTCAATGATGAGTACGCCTGGCATCACCGGAAATTCTGGAAAATGACCTTGAAAAAAAGGTTCATTCATTGTGACATTTTTCAAGGCCGTGATTGTTTCACGTGGGGTAATTTCTAACACGCGATCCACCAATAGAAAGGGATAGCGATGTGGAAGCAATTGGAGAATCTTATTGATATCAATCGCAATTGGTGTGCTCATAAATTACCTAGTCAAAGTTAATATATATTGATCAAAAGGTCTAAGACCCCAAAGCCTATTTTTTATCCAATAAACGCAGGCGTTGGCGTATTTTATCTAGACCACGAAGAATCGCGGCATTTTTCTCCCAAGCGGCATGCAGCATAGAGGGATAGACGCCGGTGAAATGCTGCCCCGGCTCTACAATTGAGCGAATGATAGAAGTGTTACCAGAAACTGTTGTGCGATCTGCAATGGTTAAATGGCCTGCGAAATTTGCGGCACCGCCAATAATGCAAAAGTTGCCAATCTTGGTGCTACCAGAAATGGCGGCGCATCCCGCTATCACACAACCATTGCCAATCACCACATTGTGAGCAATTTGCACTTGATTATCGATTTTGGTACCGGCACCAATAACCGTATCACTCATGGCACCACGATCAATGGTTGTGGATGCCCCAATCTCTACATCATTGCCAATGACGACATTGCCTGTTTGTGGAATCTTGACCCATTCAACGCCACTAGCCGAAAAGTCCGGAGCAAAACCAAAACCATCTGAACCAATCACAGCACCGCTATGAATAATGCAACGTTCACCAATGCTCGAGCCATAGTAAATCGATACATTTGGGTAAATCACAGTATCGTCAGCAATCTGTGCATTTCGAGCAATTGTCGTATTACCTAAAATACTGACACGCTCGCCTAGCTTCACACCGGCCCCTATTTGCACAAAAGGACCTATGTGACAAGAATTTGGCACGATAGCTGTTGCATCAATGACTGCGCTGTTATGAATCCCAGGTACATTTGCTGGAGTGCCCTGCTTAGCAAAATACTGGGCCATACGCGCAAACGTGGCGTAAGGATTTTGGGAGACAAAATAAACGCGCTGCTCTTTTGCGCCAGCTGACTGTGACTGGAGAAACTCTAAATCTGACTTACTGACAATCAAAGCGCCTGCATTACTCTGAGAGGCTTGCTGGCGATATAACGGATTTGATAAGAAAGAAATCTGGTCGGGTCTTGCCTGCTCTAGAGGGGCAAGACCAACGAAGGGGCTAGAGGCCTCCCCCACCAAGCTTGCTTGAAACTGATTGGCCAGCTCAATGGCGGTAGGCATAAATTACTTGAGACTGTTCAGAACCTTGATGACATCATCCGTAACATCGGATTTAGGATTAGCGTATGCAGGATCCTGAATAATGATGTCCAATTTTTTCTGCTCAGCAATTTGCTTGAGTGCCATATTTGCTTTTTCAGCAACCTTGGCACGCTCTTCAAAATTGCGTTGGTTTAAGTCTTCGTTGTATTCGCGTTGCTTACGTTGCAGTTCACGATCTTGCTCAGCTAGATCACGCTGACGCTTTGAACGCTCTGCTTCACTCATCACCGCGCCATCGCGATCAAGCTTCTCTGCTGCTGCTTTAATCTTTTCGATTGCAGCACGTAATTCGTTTTGACGTTTAGCAAATTCATTTTCAAGTTTCGCCTGGCTCTGCTTGGCCATATTGGATTCGTTAAATACTTTATCCACATTAACAGCGCCTACTCGTGTACCAGAATCTTGAGCAAATGCGGCCTGGGTAGTCAATCCCATTGCGAGTGCCATCAGGCTATATTGAGTCCACTTTATAAAAAGACGATTCATAAAACTTTCCTTGAACAATTAAAACGCCGTACCAACCTGGAACTGCAAACGCTGTATGTTATCCGTTGGCTGAGCCTTGATAGGAATACCATAACTAAACTTCAGCGGTCCAAGTGGTGATATCCATGATATACCCAAACCATATGAGTATCTTAATACGAGATTGAGGTGCTCCCCAAAAGCATTACCGCCATCAACGAAGCCAAAGACACGCAGCGTCTTATCAACGCCAGAGCCTGGAACTGGCACGGTGTATTCGAGATTGGTCACGATTTTGGATTGACCACCAGTAGGCTGGTAAGCACCAATGACGGTGTTGTAATACTGCGGACCAAGCGAGCCTGGTGCATAACCACGGACAGATCCAATGCCACCAACATAATAGTTTTTCGTAATCGGGAAGGGATACTTCCCATACCCCTGGCCATATCCAACCTCACCATTAAATGAAAGGATATTTCCTTTAGAGAATGAATGGTATTTCTGGTACTGACCATAGATACGATAGAAAGTCATATTACCTACTGGCGTACCCACTTCACCAGAGAGCTGCTCTAAAGAACCATCTGATGGAATCAATGCGCTATCACGACCATCACGAGACCAACCCACTGTTAATGGCACGTTATAGGTTGTGAGCGTTCCTGGATAACCAGGAGCTGGAATACCGTAGTCTTGGGCGTAGGTTAAATAAGGTGTTGGCGTGTTAGAAGTGGTCTTAATCTGAAACCCTTCCACACCCGTTCCAAAGAAGACTCGATCTACTTCAGTGTAAGGGACGCCAAACTTAATGTTAGAACCAACAGACTTAATTTGATAATCAGGATCGCCAACGTAATACAACGGCTTGGATGAGCGGTAGTACAAATCGGTGTAGCGACTGATGCCATCCTCGGTAAAGTAAGGATCGTAGTTCGACAGCGTCAAGTTCTGATTGATCTTACCAACCGCCACATTTAATCCAACTGAAGTACCCGTACCAAAAGCATTGTCTTGATTAATACCGGCAGTCAATATGAGTTTTTCGGTTGAGGAGAAGCCAGCACCAATGCTGATAGCTCCGGTAGGCTTCTCGGTAACCTTCACATTTACATCCACCTGATCAGGAGATCCCGGCACATCTTGAGTGCTAACGTCAGTCTCTGTGAAATAACCTAGGCGATTTAAACGCTTCTTAGATAACTCTATCTTGTCACCATCAAACCATGAACTTTCAAATTGGCGCATTTCGCGACGAATTACCATATCGCGCGTTTTTGCATTACCTGAAATCTCGACTTTGCGGACATAAATTCGACGACCAGGATCCACAACCAGCGTGAGATCTACTTCAGCCAAGTCACGGCGAATGTCAGGCTGAGGATTAATCGTAGCGAAAGCATATCCATAGTTACCCAGCACCTCTGCAATTGCTTTTGTACTTTCAGTTAACTTAGCTGATGAGAATGTATCACCCGGCTTGAGCACAATCAGCTGCTGAAACTCAGCCTCTTTACCTAATAGCTCACCAGCTAAGCGAATGTCCTTAACCGTAAATTTTTTACCTTCACGAATACTAATCGTTAAGTAAATGCCTTTTTTATCAGGAGTAATGGAGACCTGAGTTGACTCAATCACGAACTCTAAATATCCGCGATTTAAATAATAGGAGCGAATGGTTTCTAGGTCGGCGGTTAATTTTTGTTTTGAATATAGGTTGTCTTTGCTATACCAAGACAACCATCCACCTGTTTTAAGCTGCATCTCACTTCTTAAGGTGCCTTCGCTAAAGGCCTCATTACCAATAAAAGTGATTTCCTCAATTTTGGCAACGGGACCTTCATCAATATTGAAATAGACCGCAACTTGATTGCGCTCTACTGGGGTGACTGTCGCAACCACCTCAGCGGCAAACATGCCCTTACCCACATATTGACGTTTTAACTCTTGCTCTGCTTTGTCGATCAAGGCCTTGTCATAAAAACGCGCTTCAGCAACGCCTACTGCCTTGAGTGACTTACGCACAACTTCAGGATCAAACTCTTTCATTCCCGTAAATTCAATGCGAGAAATGGTTGGGCGCTCATCAACAATAACGATCAATACATCGCCCTGTGCCTGAATTTGCACATCCCTAAAAAATCCTGTGCTATACAAAACTTTAATCGCTTCTGCGCCTTTTTCTTCGGTGAACTTGTCACCTACTTGTACAGGCAAATAGCTAAATACAGTTCCTGGCTCAACACGTTGCAGGCCCTCAACACGAATATCCTTTACCACAAAAGAATCGGCCGCAAATGCGTTCAAGCTAAAACCAACCGTCAATACCAACAAGGATTTAACGATGCATCGAGCAGCTCGAGGGAAATGTAATTCGAAAAAATTCAAGGCGACAAATAACGTTGTAAATCATTAAATAAGGCAAGAAGCGACAGAGATATCAGCAACAAAAAGCCCACTTTTTGGAACTTTTCTTGCACCGATGTCGAAATTCGCTTTCCAGCAACCAACTCCCATGCATCATACAGGAGCTGACCCCCATCGAGCATCGGAAATGGGAGCAAATTGAGCATCCCAATACTGATACTAATTAGTGCCAAAAATGCCAAATAGGGTTGCCAGCCGACTTGTACAGACTTGCCAGCCATATCAGCAATACTCAGGGGTCCCCCCAACTGCTTCAAAGAGGCTTTACCAGTGAACATCCCCAACATTAATCGGGCCGACACCTTGGTAATCAACCAAACCCGCTGAGAAGCAAAAATAATGGCATCAATTGGGCCCAATTTCAGCTCAGTCCAGCCCTCTAAGGGGGTCGGCATAGGCAATAGACCAAGCTCTAGCATGGGGTCACCATCTGGCCTAACCAAAGGCAGCTCTGCAGAGTTAAAAACCTTGATCAAACGATGACCATCGGGCGCCTCTAATTCCAAGGCAAACCCCTCCTCGGCCGTCAAAGCATCCATCAGACTCCAGCGCATAGCATTCCAGCTTGGCACGAGCTCAAATGCACCGGAAATGGGTGTATTTGACTGCTCCAAGGTTTGCCAGCCAATGACCCTAGCGCCTTCAGGAACACCCACTTTTGCGGCAAGTGAATGGGCTGGAGGACTTTGCAAAACCGCAGGAAGCTGGGGCACCCCTGATATATAGATCACAGCAAAGAGAATGATGGCTAGGAAAAAGTTTGCGAAAGGACCTGCCGCAACAATGAAAGAGCGCTGCCACAGTGGCTTTTGATCAAAGGCTTCGGCCTGCTCTTCTGGGGAGATGTGTTGAGAGGTATCTCTACCATCCAATAATTTCACATAACCGCCTAAGGGTAGCGAGGCTACCACCCATTCTGTTTTGTTTTTTGCGTGAAATGTGAAAAGCGGTTTACCAAAACCAACTGCAAAACGGAGTACTCTTACCCCGCAAGCACGTGCTGCCAAAAAATGACCATACTCATGAAAGCTGACTAAAACCCCCAGGGTGAGCAAGAAGGCGCCAATAGTAATAAGTGCTTGCAAAGAAAACCTCTAGAGTATCGATACGCTATTGCAGCGCCTGAATAATATCGTTAGCCAATTTTCTAGCTAATGTGTCAGCACTTAAGACATCCTCAAGAGACTGAACATTCTGAACAGGCAAACGATTTAATACCTGTTCCACCACTTGGTGAATACTCAAGTAAGGCAAACCTTGATCCAAAAATGCCGCTACAGCCACTTCATTTGCTGCATTTAAAACGGCAGGTGCCGTGCCTCCTGCTTTGGCAGCATCAAAAGCAAGTGCGAGACAGGGAAAGCGTTTGAAATCAGGCTCAAAAAAATTCAGATTGGCTAGTTGGGTGAGATTAAGAGGCTCAACACCTGCATCAATTCTTTCAGGCCATGCTAATCCATAGGCAATCGGTGTGCGCATATCAGGCTGACCCAATTGCGCCAAGACTGATCCATCTCGATAGCGAACCATCGAGTGCACTACGCTTTGAGGATGAATAAAAACTTTAATCTTTTCTAAAGGCAATCCAAATAACCAAAAAGCCTCGATGACCTCTAAGCCCTTATTCATCATGGTGGCCGAATCCACAGAAATTTTTCTACCCATCACCCAGTTCGGGTGGGCGCATGCTTGTTCTGGGGTAATGCTACTTAGTTGATCTATGGGCGTGCTTCTAAATGGGCCGCCTGAAGCTGTGAGCCACAATTCTTCCACTCCCGAACTGGCAGATGGATTTTTTGTAAAGTCATTCGGAAGGCATTGAAAAATTGCATTATGTTCACTATCAATTGGTAGCAACTCACCACCGCCGGATTTCATTGCTTGCATAAAAAGCTTACCCGACATCACGAGAGCCTCTTTGTTAGCTAAAAGCACCCTCTTTCCTGCTTGTGCGGCAGCTAAGGCCGGAACCAAACCAGCGGCTCCCACAATCGCGGCCATGACGGTATCGCATCCGGAATCAATCACGGCGCTAACAAGCGCTTCAGGGCCATAAAGGACCTGAGTATTAAGCTGCTTTTCCAGCAATATTTTCTGTAAGCGCTTTGCATCGCTAGCCTCAGATACGACTGCAATGAGGGGTTTAAATTCAACACATTGATTTGCTAAACGCTCTACTTGTTTTCCAGCAGTAAGCGCAACGATATGAAAACGATCGGGATGTGCACGCACTACATCAAGCGTACTAACACCAATAGACCCCGTTGATCCCAATATCGCTAACTGGCGTTTCATTAGACTAGTCCTGCCAGCAACGCAGCAATGGGCATCGTCGGTATCAACGCATCCACTCGATCTAAGACTCCGCCATGACCTGGTAATAAATGACTACTATCTTTAACACCAGCCAACCGCTTTAATTGGGATTCAAAAAGATCTCCAAAAACACTAAATGTTGTTAAGACGGTCACCATAAGCAGCATAGGAATCCAACCAAATCGGATTGCCCACGCACCAAATAATGTGGACTCAAATGGCAAGAAAAAAGTGCAGATTAGTGCATATGCGTAACAAAGAACTAACCCTCCAAGAGCGCCCTCTATCGATTTGCCAGGACTAATCTGCGCAGCCAATTTGCGTTTGCCAAAAGCCTTGCCGACAAAATAGGCACCAATATCTGCAACCCAGACCAAAGCCATTGTGCTTAGCAAAAATACCAATCCCAGCTCGCGCAAAAAGACGAGCGCAAACCAGGTGGCAGGCAGCACGATTAGACCAAGGACGACATAAAACGGACGCAGCTTTATTAAGGAAAGGTTCATGCCTTTAGCCAAAATAAATGGAGCAATGAATAACCAGAAAATAACGGCCAAGAGCAGCAATGCAAATTGCCAGCTGACGTTTTGCATCCCCAGCAAAAATAAAATAATGGCTAAACAAAAAAGAGCATATAGATAGGCTGCACGTCCTGCTTCAGGGGCCAAGAGACGACTCCACTCCCAAGCGGCGGCCAAAAGAGCAAGCAAGAAAAATGCACCAATGTAAATAGCGGGTAATAAAAACAGAATAGGAAGAAGTACCGCCAACAAAACTAGGGCAGTAATAACTCGAGTTTTTAACATGTAGAATTTTTGAAGGGATTACACTGCATCGCTTGTCACTTGCGATGCAAGTTGAGCACTAGTGCGCCCAAAACGACGTTCACGCTGACTAAACCAGTCAAAAGCCTTTTGTAACTCAAGCTCATCAAAATCTGGCCAAAGCACGTCCGTAAAATACAGCTCGGTATAGGCTAACTGCCATAACAAAAAGTTACTGATACGTTGTTCACCACCGGTGCGAATAAATAAATCAGGCTCTGGTGCGTAAGCCATGGACAGATAGGGTTGCAAAACACCTTCGCTAATATCTTCAGGCTTAATATTTGGATTATCAGCAAGGCAGCGTTGCATCGCTTGCAAAATATCCCAACGTCCACCATAGTTTGCTGCGATGGTAAATGTTAACGATTTGCCACCGGCAGTTTTTTGCTCGGAAAATTGAACCATCTCCTGAATCGCTTGATCAAAACGAGTGAGATCACCAATCAAACGCAAGCAAATATCGTTGTCTGCCAGTCGAGATACCTCACCCTTCAGTGATTTAAGAAAGAGCTTCATTAAAAAGCCAACTTCTTCTGGAGGACGACGCCAGTTCTCAGAACTAAATGCAAAAACCGTCAAATACTCCACACCCAAACGGCGGCACTCTTGCACAATTTTACGAACCGCACTTAATCCTTCAGAATGCCCTGCGACACGAGGCATCATACGTTTACTCGCCCAACGTCCATTACCGTCCATGATGATTGCCACATGGCGCGGAATAGCGCTAACTTCTGGAATAGCTTGCGTTGAACTAAGGTGCTTGATCATAAGAAAATGCCTGGGACCTTAGACGGTCATGATCTCTTTTTCTTTTTCGGAAATGATCTTGTCAATATCTACAACTGCTTTATCAGTCATCTTCTGAATTTCATCTGTAGCACGACGCTCTTCATCTTCAGAAATTTCCTTGTCTTTGGTGAGGCGCTTCAAGTGCTCATTGGCATCGCGACGAAGATTACGTACAGCAATTTTGGCGTCTTCACCCTCACCCTTCACTACTTTGGTTAATTCGCGGCGGCGCTCTTCTGTTAGCGCGGGCATAGGAACGCGAATCACAGTTCCTTGGGAAGCAGGATTTAAACCCAAATCAGAATCACGAATCGCTTTTTCAACTGCAGCAACCATAGTCTTTTCAAATGGCTGAACGTTAATCGTGCGCGCATCGGCTAAACCGAGGCTAGCCACTTGGCTCAATGGTGTTGGGTTGCCGTAATACTCCACCTGAATGTGCTCCAGAATTCCTGGGTTAGCACGGCCAGATCGAATTTTCGCTAAATTAGCCTTCAAAGCCTCTAGGGACTTTTCCATCTTTTGTTTAGCGGTGGTTTTAATTTCTGCTGCAGACATCACATCTCCTATCAAACGTGCACCAGAGTGCCTTCAGGCTCACCCTGTACCACACGCATTAATGCGCCAGGCTTGAGAATCGAAAACACTTTAATGGGCAATTTACGGTCACGACACAATGCAAATGCAGTTGCATCCATGACTTGCAAATTCTTGATGAGGGCTTCATCAAAAGTAATAGTTTTATATAGAGTGGCAGAAGGATCCTTCACTGGGTCGGCGCTATAAATGCCATCAACCTTAGTTGCTTTGAGCATGACCTCAACGCCCATCTCCGCGCCACGCAAGGCAGCAGCGGTATCGGTCGTAAAGAATGGATTACCTGTACCTGCAGCAAAAATAACAACCTTACCTTCGCTCATCGCTCGAATAGCACGTGGACGAATATAGGGCTCAACCACTTGGTCCATACGCAATGCAGATTGCACGCGCGCCTCAACACCCTTTTGACGTAATGCATCCTGCAAGGCCAAAGAGTTCATCATGGTTGCTAACATACCCATGTAATCAGCAGTTGCGCGATCCATGCCTGCTGCACCACCTGCAACTCCTCTGAAAATATTGCCGCCACCAATCACAATCGCTAGCTCTACCCCGCTATTAACGACTTGTGCAATTTCAGAAACCATGGAATCAATGGTTACTGGATTAATGCCAAAAGCATCATCCCCCATCAGGGCTTCACCAGATAATTTAAGGAGGACGCGTTTGTAGCCTGGCATGTTTTTTATTTTCCGTAATTTGCTAAGTACTTTTTATACATAGCTTATTGATCTTTAAGCGCTTTTTAATATTCCCTGGAATTATAAATGGCTTGAGCTAGAACGAACAAAAGGGCATAGAAACTAAGGTTTCTATGCCCTTTTGGGGATGGATATCCCGACGGGGCAAGCCCCATCGAATTGCTTAAGCAGTTGCCTTGGAAGCAGCAGCTACCTGTGCAGCAACTTCTGCCGCAAAGTCGTCTTGACGCTTCTCAATACCCTCGCCCACTACAAACATCGTAAAACCTTTAACGTTTGTATTCGCAGCTTTTAACATTTGCTCAACAGTTTGCTTGTCGTTTTTCACAAAGGTTTGGTTCAATAGAGAAACTTCTTTGAGGTATTTCTGAATAGAACCTTCAACCATTTTTTCAACGATTTCTGGTGGTTTACCAGATTCAGCCGCTTTTTGAACAGCAACACTGCGCTCTACTGCAATTTTTTCCGCTGGTACATCCGCAGTAGATAAAGCAACAGGCTTCATAGCAGCAACGTGCATTGCCACATCTTTCGCAGCTACTTCATCACCTTCAAACTCGACTACAACACCAATGCGTGTGCCGTGCAAGTAAGAAACTAACTTGTTATTGCCGGAAAAACGTTGAAAGCGACGTGGCATGATGTTCTCGCCAATCTTGCCAATCAACGCACTACGTACTTCATCTACAGTTTGACCATTTAAAGGCAATGCCAGTAATGCTGCAACATCTGCAGGATTCTTTTCTGCAATTAACTTCACGCAGTCATTTGCAAAAGCCAAGAAATCATCGTTCTTAGAAACGAAGTCAGTTTCACAGTTCACTTCCAATAAAGCGCCGTTAGTACCATTTATAGAAACGGCAACGATACCTTCAGCAGTGACGCGGGAAGCTGCTTTACCAGCTTTGCTACCAAGCTTGACGCGCAAAATTTCTTCTGCACGAGCCATATCACCATCAGCCTCAGTCAAAGCTTTTTTGCACTCCATCATTGGAGCATCTGTTTTGGCGCGTAACTCGCCAACCATTGCAGCGGTAATTGCGGCCATTATTCTGCTTTCCCTTCTTCAACGAACTCTTCTTCACCCTCTTTAACAGCAGTCAATACTTCTTGAACTGCGTTTGCACGGCCTTCTAAGATTGCATCAGCAATTCCGCGTGCATAAAGAGTCACTGCTTTGCTTGAGTCATCGTTACCAGGAATGATGTAATCAACACCTTCTGGTGAATGATTGGTATCCACTACAGCAATCACCGGAATGCCGAGCTTATTAGCTTCAGTAATAGCAATCTTGTGATAACCAACGTCCACTACAAAAATTGCATCTGGAACACCGTTGAGATCTTTGATACCACCAAGTGCTTTTTGCAATTTGTCGAGCTCACGATCATTAGTCAAAGCCTCTTTCTTAGAAAGCTTTTCCCAATCGCCAGCTTCTTTGGCAACTTCCATATCCTTCAAGCGCTTGAGGGAGCCTTTTACAGTTTTGAAGTTGGTGAGCGTACCGCCTAACCAACGACTGTCGATATATGGCATACCAGCACGAGTTGCTTCCTCAGCAATAATCTCGCGGGATTGACGCTTCGTACCAACAAATAAAATCGTGCCACGATTAGCAGCAACTTGTTTTGCAAATTTCAGGGCGTCCTGAAACATTGGCAATGTTTTTTCCAAGTTGATGATGTGGATCTTGTTACGATGACCGAAAATGTAAGGGGCCATCTTTGGGGACCAGAAGCGTGTTTGGTGACCGAAATGGCAACCAGCTTCCAGCATTTGACGCATTGTTACTGACATAACTTCTCCTAAGGGTTGGTTCTAAAGTTGAGTCCTAGCTGCGCTAAAAAACGCCACCCTGGAAGGCTCAACTCGCGATTTCAGATCCAAAATAGACCTGAGTCCAAAATTATAGCTTAAATATCAATGCTCTAGCCAGACTTAGCCCGTCTCCATAAGGCTGGCAGCAAGATGGAATGGCATCTGAATAATCCAAATGAAGGGTTTTGCTTAAATTTTAGGCAGCCATGACCTGTCAAAAGCGTCCAAGTCGTTGATAATCAAGGCATGAATAGCCTATTTACTGCAGAAAAAGACATCCAAGGGATGCGAGAAGCTGGGCGTTTAGCCAGCGAGGTTTTGGACCATGTAGCGCCTTTTGTCAAAGCTGGGGTCACCACCGGTGAACTCGATCGAATTTGCCACGAGTACATGCGTGATGTTCAAAAAACCATTCCTGCTCCGCTAAATTACCAACCACCAGGCTACCCACCCTTTCCTGCCTCCATCTGCACATCCGTCAATGATGTGATTTGCCATGGCATTCCTGGTGACAAGATTCTTAAAAGTGGTGATGTAGTGAATCTCGACATTACCGTCATTACTCAAGATGGTTACTACGGTGACACTAGCCGGATGTTTATGGTGGGTGATGTTTCTGTCATGGCAAAACGACTCACGCAAATTACTTTTGAATGCATGTGGCTTGGCATTGCTCAGGTAAAACCAGGTGCATCACTTGGTGATATTGGTCACGTTATTCAAACACATGCTGAAAAAGCGGGATATTCTGTAGTACGTGAATACTGTGGACACGGGATTGGAAAAGTCTTTCATCAAGACCCACAAATTCTTCACTATGGTCGACCAGGCACGGGAGAAAAACTGCAGGCCGGTATGACCTTCACGATTGAGCCAATGATTAATGCGGGCAAACGTGACATTCGCACGATGCCAGATCAGTGGACAGTAAAGACCAAGGATCGCAGCCTCTCAGCACAATGGGAGCACACATTGCTAGTCACCCAAACGGGTGTTGAAGTGCTGACTTGGTCTGAGGGCAGCAATCCACCACCAGATTGTGTAAAAGGACTCACATTCAGACCAACAGCAACAAACGCCTAATCGCATGGGACAGTTCAGCACTTCACAAACGATTACTGATGCCGCTAGCTTAAAAGCTGCCCGTGAATGCGCTTATGCAGAATTTAAAAACACCCAAGCAGTAGGTAAACTCACCAAACAACTGAGCAAGCTCACCGATCAACTGCTTTCTCATTTATGGAATGATTGTGGGCTAGGCAACACCGCTACATTGATCGCTGTAGGCGGCTATGGACGCGGCGCCTTATTTCCGTATTCTGATATCGACATTCTCATTCTCTTACCGGCGGATATAAAGCTGGCTGAGAACTTATCCAAATCTATTGAACAATTTGTTGCTCGCTGCTGGGATACCGGTCTAGAAATTGGATCCTCTGTCAGATCGGTCACTGAATGTATTTCCGAGGCAGAGCAAGACATCACCGTACGCACCTCTTTACTGGAGTCGCGTTTTATTTGTGGTCAAAAGAAATTGTTTAAAGAGTTTGCCAGCGCCTATGAAGCTGCGATGGATCCCAAGACATTTTTCCAAGCAAAACAGGCAGAACAAATTCAGCGGCATTACAAATATCAAAACACACCCTATTCTCTGGAGCCCAACTGCAAAGAAAGCCCTGGTGGCTTACGTGATTTGCAAGTGATTTCTTGGGTAAGCAAAGCTGCACTACTAGGCAACACCTTTAAAGACTTGAATGAAGCAGGCCTAGTTACGCAACGTGAGTTAAAAGAGCTAAATCGAAATCAACGTTTTCTGGAAACCCTCAGAGCCAATTTGCATTTACTAGCAGGACGTCGTCAGGATGTCATTGCGTTTGATCTGCAAGCCTCTCTTGCTAAAGCCATGGGCATTGAAACAGACTCCTCAAGGCAGGCAAGTGAAGCCATTATGCGTCGTTATTACTGGGCAGCAAAAGCGGTCACCCAATTAAACGACGTTCTTTTGCAAAATATTGAAGCGCTGCTATTTCCGCAAGAATCCAAAACAACCCACGCTATTCCAGGTGAAGGCAATGAGTATTTCATTGAAAGACAGGGTGTGTTGGATATTACTGATCCACAGCTGTTTCAAAAACATCCCGACCAAATCCTCCGCACTTTCCTGGTATTTGCTCAAACCTCCAACGTCAAAAGTCTTTCGGCAACTATTTTTAGAGCGCTTTATAACGCTCGCCAAAAGATGGACGCTAAATGGCGCACTAATCCGATTAATCGCGCCTTATTTATGGAGATCCTCAAGCAACCTGAAGGAGTAAGTCGCGCATTTCAACTCATGAATCGCACCAGCGTTCTTGGACGCTACCTACCTGCCTTTAGAAGAATTGTGGGTCAAATGCAGCATGACTTATTTCATGTCTACACAGTAGATCAACATATTTTGATGGTGCTCCGTAATGTTCGTCGCTTTATGACGCTTGAACATACACACGAGTTTCCATTTTGCAGCAGCCTCATCGCCCATTTTGAAAAGCCGTGGCTGATTGTGATTGCAGCACTTTTTCACGATATCGCCAAAGGTCGTGGAGGCGATCATTCGCAACTTGGCAAAGCGGATATGCGCAAATTCGCCAAAGAACATGGTCTTGATAAAAAAGATACAGACTTATTGGTCTGGTTGGTGGCAGAACATCTGAATATGAGTCAAGTAGCGCAAAAACAAGACATTACAGATCCAGATGTGGTGCGCGCTTTTGCCAAGAAAATGGGTGACGAACGCCATCTCACTGCCTTGTATTTACTCACGGTTGCAGATGTGCGTGGTACTAGCCCTAAAGTTTGGAATGCTTGGAAGGGCAAACTGCTTGAAGATCTGTATCGCGCTACCCTGCGAGTATTAGGTGGCGCAAAACCAGACGCCTCATCAGAGTTAGCGCAACACCAAGAAGAGTCACGTACCAAACTGCGCCTTTACGGCATTAATGATGACTTCTACGAAGATCTTTGGAAGCAACTCGATGTCGCGTTTTTTCTCAGACAAGATTCCTCTGATATTGCATGGTTAACTCGGCACCTCTATAACAAGGTGAATGCCGATCAACCCATTGTGAGGGCAAGGCTATCGCCGATTGGCGAAGGGCTACAAGTAGCAGTCTATGTAAAAGACCAGGAAGATCTTTTTGCCAGAATCTGTGCCTACTTTGAGCGCCACGGATTTTCTATTTGGGATGCTCGCATCCACACAACTCGGCATGGATACGCCTTAGATACATTCCAAATCTCCGGCAGCAACCTAGTCGATGAAGGCGGAAGCTATCGTGACATTATTCAGCTAGTTGAGTTTGAATTAACTGCCGCCTTAACAAAAGCGGAACCTTTGCCTGCACCAAGTATGGGTCGCCTATCTAGGCAGTCGCGCACCTTCCCTATTCAGCCACGCGTGCATATGGTTCCCGATGATCGCGGTCGGTATTACACACTTGCACTTTCAGCAAGCGATCGCACAGGACTGCTGTATACCATCTCCAGAGTTTTAGCGAAACATCAGGTATCGATTCATAGCGCCAGGATTAACACCCTGGGCGAACGAGTAGAAGATGTATTGTTGCTTGATGCTGCCAATTTAGGCAAAAACCCCAAACTACAGATTCAACTAGAAACTGAATTGCTAGAGGCTTTAGGAGCTTAGCAAGGCCAGCATCGCCGCCTCATCAATCACAGGGACACCCAACTCTTCTGCCTTAGTGAGCTTACTTCCTGCATCTGTGCCAGCTACAACGTAATCTGTTTTCTTAGAGACGGATCCAGCCACTTTTGCCCCGGCTTTCTCGAGCAAATCTTTTGCTTGGTCCCTAGTCAGAGTTGGAAAGGTGCCAGTAAGCACAAATGTTTTACCCAAAACTGCTGCACTAATGACTTTCTCTTCCACAGAGAGCTCCATGCCAGAAGCCAATAATTGCTCAATGACCTCGCGGTTATGTGCTTCTTGCATGAAACTGGTGATTGAATCAGCCACCACTGGCCCCACATCTTTCACCGTTAGAAGATCTTCCATAGTCGCATCCATTAAGGCGTGCACCGACTGGTAGTGATTCGCTAAATCTTTGGCGGTAGTTTCGCCAACATGACGAATACCAAGAGCAAAGATAAATCTAGCTAGAGTAGTATTTTTGGATTGATTGATTGCCTGAATCAAATTATCAGCCGACTTTTCGCCCATTCGCTCAAGGTTAGCTAAGGCAGTAAAACCTAAACGATAGATATCTGCCGGAGTTCTTACAAGGTGTTGATCCACCAATTGATCAACAATCTTTTCGCCAAGACCCTCTATATCCATCGCCCTTCTGTGCGCAAAATGAATTAAGGCTTGCTTGCGCTGTGCGCCACAAAATAATCCTCCGCTACAACGAGCAACTGCCTCATCTGCTAAACGCTCAATATGCGAATCACATACAGGACATTTGCTAGGCATGACAAATTCTTTGGCATCGACTGGTCTACGGTCTTTAATCACTGAAACCACTTCAGGAATGACGTCGCCCGCTCTGCGAACCGAGACCGTATCACCAATGCGAACGTCTTTACGCTTTACTTCATCCTCGTTATGTAAGGTTGCATTCGTGACGGTTACGCCACCTACCTCTACTGGAGCTAAGCGTGCGACGGGAGTAATGGCACCTGTACGGCCCACCTGCACATCGATACCTAAAACCTTGGTAAGCGCTTCTTGCGCTGGATACTTATGCGCTAATGCAAAACGTGGGGCTCTAGATACAAAACCTAGCTTTGCCTGCTCGGCAAATGCATTCACTTTATAGACAACACCGTCGATGTCATAGGGCAACGAATCTCTTTTTGCGCCTATCTCTTCATAAAACTGCAAAATTTCTTGAACGGAGTGCAAAACCTTACGCTCTGAGCAAACCGGTAGACCAAGCTCAACATATTTATTCAATAATTCTTCATGAGTAGCTGGTAGCCAAGATTGGGGCTCAAGAACACCCAAGCCATATGCAAAAAATGACAAAGGCCTTTTTGCGGTAATTTTTGAATCTAGCTGACGCAAACTACCAGCTGCAGCATTTCGTGGATTAGCAAATTCCTTTTCTCCTGCCAGCGCAGCCTGCTGATTCATTCTCTCAAAGTCTTTGAGATACATGAATACCTCACCACGTACCTCTAGCACTTGGGGAATATTTCGCCCTAATAGTTTGAGAGGGATGGCACGTATGGTTTTTATATTTGCCGTAACATCTTCACCGCTAGCACCATCACCACGAGTCGCAGCTCTTACAAGAGAGCCATTTTCATAACGTAGAGAAATGGCAAGACCATCAAATTTCAACTCTCCTGCATAGGAGACATGCTCTGCATTGAGCCCCTCTCTGCAGCGCCTATCAAAAGCAATCAGCTCAGCTTCTTCAAATGCATTATTGAGTGAAAGCATGGGAACTTCATGGGTGACCGAATCAAATTCTTTCAGAGGTGCACCACCTACCCTCTGGGATAGAGACTCAGGCGTAACCCACTCTGGGTGAATCGCTTCAATCTCTAACAACTCACGATAAAGACGGTCATATTCGATGTCGGGCAACAAGGGATTGTCCAGAACATAGTAAGCATGCTCTAGTCGAGCCAGCTCCGCCTGCAAGAATGCATAACGCTCCGCTAAATTTGTCGGACTATTCGACGGCAAGGTTATTTCCTAGCTAAAGAGTCTAGAGGCAGCAGAAGATCCAGCAGAAATGCCAGATTTTTCAAGATTGGCATATAAAACATCTAGATGCTGACGAATGCTAATGACCGCGCCCTCACTAAGATTAATGCCATTGTCATCAACGATGCGCCCATGCGCTGCTTGCGCAATCTCTACACCTTCTCCTAGCATTCTCTCAAAGGCGCGCTCTTCATGCGCAACCAATGGAACTTCAAGAAGCAATGTAATTTGCTTCACAGGCTGATTTGGATCAAGATCAGCGCTATTAAAAATGAGTCTGCCATTGCTATAGAACTCATACTGACGTCCATTGCGAGCCAATCTAAATCCACGTAATCGCATGAGGGCATCAAAATTACCCCATGGGCATGGCTCATCAAACAAAACGTTGATACTCAGTTGTATATCACTCTCAGCAGCCATGGCGTCCAATTCTTTTGCATGCTCAAGCATTGTATTTACACTGGGCATGTCAATTTGCGATCCAAGCGTATCGGCTAAAGCCTGTGCGCGCGAACAAAAATCGGATAACTCTAATACCCCTATTGCACCTCGACGACTTGCCAATTGAATCGCTAATTGCAGTTCAGAATAGGTGGCCTCAGGATTTAATTCTTCCCATTCATCGCCAGCTTCATGGTTTGTTTTTAAGCCCTCGCATATCCATTTTGCTTTTGCTGGTGCTTGAAGGTCAGACCAAGACTGAATTTCTTCTAAGATTTCTGCGCCACTAATGCCCTGATCAAAGCGCAACGTGATAACACAATCAATTCGAGGGTCAATCACAAACTTATCAGGCGCTGCAACCATGTCTGATTGCGCAAAACCTAAATTAGGCTCAGCACTATCGGCATCAGCAAAGCCTGGCCCAAAGGTAGGCTCGCGTGCAATGCGCTCATCCGAAGAAAAGAGCGCTTCTTTTGCCTTACGACGTGCGCGCGAGTATTTGAAATTCAGAAAAGCTACTGATATCAAAATCAGTAGCCCAATCACAGCCAACGCAAATTGCAAATCAGACAAACCCAACATCGTCATGATTTGTTCTACGTACACTTAAGCGGCCTCCACCATGGAAACAGCTGAAGCAATATCCACAGCAACAATTCTAGAAACACCCTGCTCTTGCATGGTGACACCAATTAACTGATGTGCGATTTCCATAGTGATCTTGTTATGTGAAATAAATAAGAATTGCGTCTTATCTGACATTTTGGCAACTAGTTGTGCATAGCGCAAGGTATTCGCATCATCTAATGGTGCGTCCACCTCGTCTAGCAAGCAGAATGGGGCAGGATTCAATAAGAATAATGAGAAAACCAGCGCAATCGCTGTCAATGCTTTCTCACCACCAGAAAGCAAGTAGATGCTGCTATTTTTCTTGCCAGGAGGCTGCGCCATGACTTGCACGCCAGAATCCAAAATCTCTTCGCCAGTCATGACCAGCTCCGCATGACCGCCACCAAATAATTCGGGAAATAATTTGCCAAAGTGGCCATTGACTTGATCAAACGTGCCCTGTAACAAATCACGAGTCTCAGCATCAATCTTCGCAATTGCATCAGTCAGCGTTTGCATTGCCTCATTTAAGTCAGCAGACTGCGCATCTAAGAATTGCTTACGCTCGCGTGAGCTTGCTAACTCATCAAGCGCAGCCATATTTACAGGGCCCAAAGATTGAATTTCAGAATTGAGGCGATTTACTTCGGTCTGCAAAGCGCCCACTTTTAAGTCGGGACTAAAACTTGCTTCGAGAGCAGATAAATCTGCTTCGGCATCAGACAATAAAGTTGCAAACTGTTCGTAATTTAAGCGAGCAGCCTGTTCACGCAACTGCAAATCAACCACTTTATCTCTCATCGGCTGCAAGCTGCGTTCAATTTGCATACGGGCTTCATCAGCCTCACGTAATTGATGCAGCAATGCATCTTGCTCGGTACGCGCATTTGCTAAAGCTGCCTCACGCGCACTGCGCGTCAGCAAAAGTCCCTGCAATTTCTCTTGGGCTTCTTCATCGCTTAATGACTCTAGTTCCTGCGTAGCAAGATCATGTTTGTCTTGAATCTCCATGATCTGGGTACGTGCGGTACTTTGATCACGTTGCAGGTCAGCAATGCGTTGTTGCAATGAACGCGTAGCAAATGCGGCTTCTTGCGCAGCCATTTCTGCAGCGCGCAACGATTCACGCAAACGGTCACGCTCTTGCGTGGCTATCTCTAATTTTTCTTGCGCGGATGCCAGCGCTTCTTGTGAGCCTTGTTTGGAATCTTCAGATGCATTCAGTTCAGTTGCAGATTGCTCTTGATTACGGCCTAACTGCTCCATTTGCTGACGCAACTCATTCAATTCATTTTGAATTTGTGTAGCACGCTGACTATATTGCTCCTCGGCTTGTGTCAACTGCATTCTTTCCACTTCAAAACCATGTGCTTCTTGCACCGCTTGCTCAGCAGCAATGCGAGCTTGTTCAGCTGCTTGATGTGCTGCTTGATAGTTAGCTACACACTGATCCAACTCGCCTTGCAACTCGCTCTGCATGAGTTGCTGAGCGCGCAATTGCTTTTCAAGGCTTTCCATTTCTTGAGCACGAGCCAACATCCCCGCCTGCTCTGAATCAGCCGCGTAGAGTTGCACGCCTACACGACTCACTAAATGTCCTTGTTGAGTCACAAATGCCCCACCAGCGGGCAATTTTTCCCGACGGTGCAATGCATCCTCAAGACTAGTAGCAATATAAATATTGTCTAACCATTCCTGCAATACCGAGGTTAGTCTCGGTGCGCCTGCGCTTTGAACTCGACTTAATAAAGGCGTGAAATCTGCTGGCGCCGATGTATGAGCAGGACTTATATCTTCTGTTAGCAAAATTGCTAAACGACTAGGAGGTGCATCATTGGCCAAAGCCAAAGTCTCTTGAACGCTCTTCGCTGTAACGGCAGCTAAACGTTCGCGCAGAACAGATTCCAAAGCTGCTTCCCAGCCACTTTCCACCTTCAGCTCTTGCCATAGACGCTTGCTTTCTTTTAGACCTTTGCTTTCTAACCAAGGTCCAATCTTGCCTTGCGCCTGGACACTAGCTTGTAATGCCGTTAGCGCTGTCAACTTCGCTTCAGTTTGCGCTAAGTCTTGATTAGCAGTCTGAATTTTTTGTTGAGCGGCATTGCGCGCCTCATCGGCCGCAGGAACCCGTTGCTGAGTTTCAGTAGCCCGCACTCTAGCCTCTTCAACCTTACGCTGAGCCATGGCTTGACGATCAATAGCCATCTGCAGTGCCTGAGCATCTGGTCTGCGCATACCGTCAAGCTCGCTTATTAGGCGGCCTTCGCGACCTTTAAGCTCGTCAGCTTGTGCGGACATAGCTCGCATACGTTCACCTAAGCTAGCTAGACGTTGCTCAATAGAAGCCAAACTGTCACGTGCATCATTCAAATCACGTGAAGCTGTTTGATATGCCTCGTCACGACTTGGCATTTGCTCTTGCAAACCATTGAGATCAGCTAATAAGGTCTGTTCTTTTTCAGCAGCTAAAGCCAATTCATGTTCAGCACTACGTTGTGCTTGAGCAGCATCAGTTTCTTGAACAGTCCAACGTTGCAGTTGGGCTTGTAAATCTTGCGTTTGTTGTTGCAAGCGTTGTCGTGCTTCTTGCACATAATGAATTTGCGACTCAACTTGACTCACGTCAGAATTGGTTTGATACAACTCACCTTGCGCTTCAGAAACTTTATCCTGCAATGCGTATTGTTGTGTACGCATGGTCTCGAGTTCTGCCTCTGCATGCCGCAATTTTGCAGTCTGCTCTTCCAAGCCCACTTGAGTATCGCGAATGCCGTTGGCATGGCGCTCTTGCTCTTTGCCAGCTTCCGTTTGACGCACAAACCACAACAATTGCTGCTGTGATTTCATTTGCGTAGAGAGCTCTGCATGACGTTCTGCAACGGTTGCCTGCTTCTCCAAGCGAGTCAGTTGCTGATCAAGCTCGCGCAGAATGTCTTCAACACGCGTCAAATTTTCTACAGTATCTTCAAGGCGTGCAGCAGTTTCTTTCCGACGCTCTTTATATTTTGAAACACCAGCCGCTTCTTCCAAGAACACACGCAACTCTTCTGGTTTCGCTTCTAGGATGCGATTAATAGTTCCTTGACCAATAATGGCATAGCCTCTTGGACCCATGCCGGTACCTAAGAAGATATCTTGGATATCCTTGCGGCGCACTACTTGATTATTAACGTAATAACTTGAATTGCCATCACGCGTCAAAACACGCTTAATACCCAATTCTGTAAATGCACTCCATTGACCTTGGGCGCGACCTTCAGAGTTATCAAATATGAGCTCTACGCTAGCGCGACCAGCAGGTTTACGTAAGCCAGAGCCATTAAAAATAACGTCCTGCATCGATTCGCCACGCAATTCACTGGCGCGAGACTCTCCCAAAACCCAGCGAACAGCATCAATAATGTTCGACTTTCCGCAACCATTGGGACCCACCACGCCAATTAATTGGCCGGGCATTTCAAAATGGGTTGGGTCAACAAAAGACTTAAAACCAGAAAGTTTGATCGATTTCAGTTGCACGGCGTACTTTGCAGGGAAAAAAGAGGTTCAAAAAGGGAATAAAAAATTACTTCTAAAGTGGGAAGATGATAGCAAGCTTGAGCCTACTTAGACGCGTTTTTGCCCCATCGATATAATGATAAATTGACCTTCTAAGGCAAAATCCCTTAACAATCTGATAGTTAACTAAAAAGTATGAGCCAATCACCACAAAGCATCATTGAACAAGCCTGGGAAAACCGTGCAGAACTCTCCCCTAGCAAAGTCCCCGGAGAAATTCGTGGCGCTGTAAACGCCGTTCTGGAAGGCCTGAATGCGGGCACAATCCGTGTTGCGGAACGCCGTGATGTTGGCAAATGGGAAGTAAATCAATGGGTTAAGAAGGCTGTACTCCTGTCCTTCCGCCTAGAAGACAACATTCCAATGAGCGCGGGTGGATATACCCAGTTCTACGACAAAGTTCCCAGCAAATTTGAGGGCTACACCGCGGCCGACTTTGCAGCAGGTGGTTTTCGTGTAGTTCCACCCGCAGTAGCCCGCAGAGGCTCCTTTATCGGTAAAAATGCCGTTCTGATGCCTTCCTACGTCAATATTGGTGCATATGTAGGCGAAGGCACCATGGTGGACACTTGGGCAACGGTAGGTTCATGCGCCCAAATCGGCAAAAACGTTCATTTATCTGGCGGTGTTGGTATCGGCGGTGTCTTGGAGCCAATTCAAGCGGGGCCAGTCATTATTGAAGATAACTGCTTTATTGGCGCCCGTTCCGAGGTAGTAGAAGGCGTCGTGATCGAAGAAAACGCGGTTCTATCAATGGGCGTATACATTGGCCAAAGCACCAAGATTTACGATCGCGAGACCGGTGAGGTGCATTACGGTCGTGTTCCAGCAGGTTCTGTTGTAGTGCCAGGTTCACTGCCATCAGCATGCGGCAAATACAGCCTTTATGCCGCCATCATTGTGAAAAAGGTGGATGCTCAAACTAGAGCAAAGACCGCTATTAACGAACTTCTACGCGACTAAATATCCATGAGCGCCACCCTCGAGCTGACTGAAGCCCTTATTGCTTGTCAATCGGTTACACCTGCCGATGATGGTTGCCAAGATCTCATTGCAGAACGGCTTCAAGCACTCGGCTTTCATACCGAAAGCGTTATTAGCGGCCCCGACAATTTCCAAGTTAGAAATCTATGGGCCATCAAAAAAGGGCAAGCGGGCGATCAAGGCAAAGTACTCCTATTTGCGGGACATACCGACGTTGTGCCAACGGGCCCAGTAGAAAAGTGGACCAGCAATCCATTTACTCCCACGATCCGCGATGGGATGCTTTATGGTCGTGGCGCTGCAGATATGAAAACATCTTTAGCAGGCTTTGTTGTGGCTACAGAAGAATTTATTGCAGCCCATCCAAATCATGCTGGCTCTATTGCCTTTCTCATCACTAGCGATGAAGAGGGTCCGGCCAATGATGGCACAGTCATCATGTGCGACCGCTTGCAAAAACATGGTCAACGTCTTGATTACTGCGTCATTGGTGAACCTACATCAGTTAACCAATTGGGCGACATGATTAAGAATGGTCGTCGTGGTTCGCTATCTGGCAAAGTAAGGATCAAAGGAATTCAGGCCCACATTGCCTACCCTCATCTTGGGAAGAACCCCATTCATCTTTCTGCACCAGCTATCACAGCACTGGTTGAAACTGAATGGGACAAAGGAAATGAATATTTTCAGCCCACTAGCTTTCAAATCTCAAACGTTCATGCCGGCACTGGTGCCAATAATGTGATCCCAGGTGAACTCGTCATCGACTTTAATTTCCGCTTTTCAACAGAGAGCAAGCCAGAACAGTTACGCGAACGTCTCGAAACCATTCTGAAAAATGCTGGTTTAGATTTTGAAATTGATTGGGTGCTTGGCGGCAGCCCTTTTATTACCGGCGATGGAAATCTCGCAGGCGCTCTTCGCAAAGCCATTAAGGCTGAAACCCAAGTGGATACTGAGCTATCTACCACTGGAGGTACTAGTGATGGGCGTTTCATAGCCAAGATTTGTAAAGAAGTCGTTGAATTTGGGCCAATCAACGCCACCAGCCATAAGATTGATGAATGCGTCAATGTTGACGATGTTGAGCCACTCAAAAATATTTACCGCAGAACTCTTGAGCAACTCATTGCTTGAACGCCAGACTATCGGCCCATTTACTACTATTTCTTAACATATCCCATCACTAATGGATCCTGATCCTTCTCCATCGTTGACTGTTAACGAGTGCATTGAACAGATTGCACAAAAATTAAATGCCGCCCATTTGCATTTTGGTCATGGTGCGATTGATGCAAACAGTGAAGCGCTTTGGATCGTCAGCAAGCAACTTGATTTAAGTCCAGCAGAAGCACTCGATTATTTAGAGCAAGTTTTATCGTCTGATCAATATCGCAATGCCCTTGCAGTAACGGAGCAAAGAATTGCTACACGCAAACCTTTGGCTTACATCTTAGGTGAAGCTTGGTTGATGGGCGTGCCGTTTTACTGCAGCGAGCAAAGCATTGTTCCTCGCTCTTGGATTGCCGAGCTTATTGTGGATGGCTCACTTGAGCCGTGGTTGCCCGCAGACGGGAATGTTCTCGATCTCTGTACCGGTAATGGCTCACTCGCAGTATTGCTGGCCTTATCCTGCCCGGATATCCATGTAAGTGCTTGCGATATCAGTCTACCCGCCCTTTCTGTAGCCGCAAGAAACGTTGATCGTCATGGCCTTGGTTCTCAAATAGAGCTTTTAGATGGTGACCTGTGGGAAGCCTTGCCTGAACCTAATGAAGACAATCTATTTGATCTCATTATCTGCAACCCTCCCTATGTAAATGCGTCTTCTATGAATGAGCTTCCAGCGGAATATCGTGCAGAACCCGACCTCGCTCTTGCAGGTGGAGATGATGGCATGGACATTATTCGTAGAATCATTGCTCTAGCACCCGATTACCTTTCTGAGCGTGGCGCACTTCTTCTAGAGATTGGCAATGAATTTGAAAACTTTAAGAAAGCGTTTCCACAAATTCCCGTTATCTGGATGGAAGTTTCTGCAGGCGATGAACAGGTTTTATTAATACAAGCAGAAGACTTGCGTTAATTCCGCTATATTGATTTAGCTGAGCTCGGCGGCAGCTGCAATGGCTTGATCAATTCGCTCTACGGGAATGACTTTAAGACCTGGGATTTTGGTTTTAGGCATATTCGCTTTAGGAATAATGGCCACAGTAAAGCCTAACTTGGCAGCCTCTTTCAAACGTTCTTGACCCCGTGGACATGGCCGAATTTCGCCAGCCAAACCCACTTCACCAAACACAATCAATTCTTTGGGTAACGCGCGATTACGAATGGAAGACTGTATCGCTAGCAATACCGCCAAATCAGCTGCTGGCTCAGAAATCTTGACGCCACCCACCGCATTTAAAAATACATCCTGATCAAAGCAAGCTACTCCAGCATGGCGATGCAATACCGCTAACAGCATAGCCAAGCGTGCTTGTTCAAGGCCAACAGCCAAACGACGAGGATTGGGTACATGGGCTGTATCAACTAAAGCTTGGATCTCCACTAAGAGCGGTCTACTGCCTTCTTGAGTCACCAGTACACATGCGCCTGGAACCATTTGCTCATGTTGCGATAAAAAGATTGCGGAGGGATTAGTAACGCCACGCAAACCCTTTTCGGTCATTGCAAATACACCAAGCTCATTGACAGCACCAAAACGGTTCTTGATTGAGCGCACCAATCTAAATGATGAATGTGTATCGCCCTCAAAATACAAGACGGTATCGACAATATGCTCTAAAACTCGTGGACCGGCTAAATGCCCGTCTTTAGTCACATGACCTACCATCAGAACACAAATACCACTTGCTTTTGCTGCCCTTGTTAATTGAGCAGCACACTCACGCACTTGCGCTACTGATCCAGGCGCAGAACTCAAAACCTCAGAATATAAAGTCTGAATCGAATCAACGACCAATACCTGCGGCTTGACGGTATCCATGATCGAAATGAGTTTTTCTAACTGAATCTCTGCCAATACTTCTAATTGAGGCGCGTCTAATGCGATACGCTTTGCGCGCAAAGCAATTTGCGCAGCTGATTCTTCGCCACTACTGTAGAGCACCTTCATCCCTGAATTACTCATTTGCGCTAAAGCTTGCAACAAAAGAGTGGATTTACCGATTCCTGGATCACCGCCTAGTAGAACAACTCCACCAGGCACTAAACCACCCCCTAAGACACGATCAAATTCTTCTACACCCGTACTAAAGCGCGGCAAATCTTCCGCAGCAATTGCAGAAAGTTTTTGTCTTGGCAATGACTGAGCAAGCCCCTGAAAGCGTGATTGAGAAGTAGTTTCTGGCAACCCCTCTTCCATAGTATTCCACGCCTGACATGATGGACACTGACCCTGCCATTTTGCAGAGGTGCCACCACAAGATTGACAGATATAAATCGTTTTAACTTTGGCCAAGAGATACTCAGTTTTAGAAAGATGGGGTTATGTTAATCAAGCTGCGTACCAGCTTTATTTTCTTGAGCACGTTTCGGAGCATCTTTACGGCGCTGCTCAAGATCTGCTGCCCTTGCAGCTGCAGCTTTTTGCTTCTCTTCGAATTGACGCTGATTATCAGCACGCTCAACTGCTTTGAGCGGTGATGCACGCTCGGCCGCGCGCCGTTGATCTTCTTGATCTTTAATGCTCTTGCGCAGAATGCGTTGCGCCTCGCGCAAAGCAACTTCTTGCTCGCGGATAGGATCAAGCTCTTCTCTGTAGCTGGCTCGCGCATCATTTAGGCAGTAATTAACCCAGAAATCTTTGTAGCACTCAAAGGATGCTTTTTCCCAGCGGTAAGTAACCCACTCCCGCTGAATTTCTAATTGCTTTTCTATAGCATTGAGCTGTTCTAATTCAGCCTCTTCTTCTGGAGTTGCTAAAACAAGTCCGCTGCAGGTGCTAAATAATAGAAAAATTCCAACTGCGATTTTGGAATGTAATGGGAAGTGCCTACTCAAATTTCCACCTTCGCGCCCAACTCGACAATTCTGTTTGCCGGAATCTTAAAGAAATTAGATTGACGACCAGCATTCTGATACATCCAGCAAAATAATCTCTCCCGCCACAGAGCCATGCCAGGGATGGCTGATGGCACGATGGTATCGCGTGATAAAAAGAAAGAGGTGTTCATCATGTCGAACTTCATATTGAAGTGTGTCTCAATCAGATGAATGATGGTACCCATGTCTGGGGTTTCTTTAAATCCATAAATTGCCCTCACCACAAAAATATTGCCACCCAAGTCTTTTAGCGTGATTCGATCCTCATCATTGACATAGGGTACATCCCAAATACTAACCTTCAGAAAAAATACTCTTTCATGTAATACATGATTGTGTTTAAGGTTATGTAAAAACGAGACAGGCAAATAATCAACGTGTGCAGTTAGGAAAATTGCCGTACCTTCAACTCGATGAGGGGGATGTTGCAAAAGCGCGCTAATAAAACTACTTAATTGGATACCCTCTTCCATTGCGCGCTGACGCAAAATTTGCCGACCCCGATACCAAGTAATCAAACACGTAAAGCAAAGCAATCCGAGTGCAAGCGGGTACCAGCCGCCGTCTTTAACCTTAATTAAATTAGCCGTCCAAAACGCAAAATCCACCAAGAAAAAAGAGGCGGTGATGACTGAAACCAGCACCAGATTCATCTTCCACTCTCGGAACATGACCACTGCCAACAGAATGGTTGTAATTAACATCGTTGAGGTCACAGAAATGCCGTATGCAGCAGCAAGATTGACTGACTCTCTAAATTCAATGATAGTCACCACCACCATGAATAAGAGCGCCCAATTGACCAATGGAATATAAATTTGTCCCTGCTCAGAGTCGGATGTATGCAGGATATTCATGCGGGGCATAAAGCCAAGCAAGATGGCTTGACTGACCAAAGAATATGCACCAGAAATAACTGCTTGTGATGCAATCACAGTGGCAGCGGTTGCTAAGCCTACTGTTGGCCACAAAGCCCACTCTGGAACCATTAAATAGAATGGATTCTTGATTGCTTCAGGGTTTGAAAGCACCAGGGCGCCCTGACCTAAATAGTTAATCAGCAAACTTGGTAAGACAACTAATAACCAAGCGTATCGGACAGGTGTGCGGCCAAAATGGCCCATATCCAAATAAAGCGCCTCAACCCCAGTAACAACCAATACAACCGCACCCATCACAATGTAAGCAGTTGTCGGATGAAGTGCGACAAAATCAATAGCATACAAAGGATTAAAGGCTGCAATAATTTCCGGAGCATCTCCGATGTTGATAATTCCCAGCGCCGCCAAAGTGATAAACCATGCAAGCGTAATTGGCCCAAACAACTTTCCTACCGCCGCAGTTCCGTATTTCTGGATTAGAAATAATGCAACCAGAATAATGAGTGAAATAGGAATAATGAATTTATGCAAACCGGGCGTCGCAATCTCGATACCTTCTACAGCGGATAGAACTGAAATTGCCGGAGTAATAACAGACTCACCTAAGAGCATGCATGCGCCAAGCATGCCCATGGTCATAAAAAAGAAATAGCCTTTTGATTTGCTATCGAAAGAACGCAGCGCCAACGCCATCAGAGAAAGAACACCGCCCTCCCCTTTGTTATCCGCGCGCATCACGAATAAAACGTATTTGACTGTAACCACCAATATCAATGCCCAGATCATCATTGAGATCACGCCATATAAAGCCTCTGGTGTATAGGCAATACCGTGGTGAGGGTCAAAACACTCTTTAAGAGCGTACAAAGGACTCGTGCCAATATCGCCAAACACAACACCAATGGCAGCAAGCATCATGACCGCAAGGCTTTTCTTGTGCTCCCCACCAGGACCGCTTACCTGAACTGGGTTTAAAAGCGTTGAACTAGAAAACTCTGGATTACTAATTGACATCTCATAACCTTAAGGTGATGTTGCGTGGCAATATGTTACTCCTTCTAAAGGGCGCTCAAAATTGAAATTTCTGGTCAAAAACCGCTTATTTATGCGATTTAGAGCGGAATACCTCGACATTGCAGTGCAAAAAATGGTAGAATTTCAGCTTCAGACGCGGGGTGGAGCAGTCTGGCAGCTCGTCGGGCTCATAACCCGAAGGTCGTAGGTTCAAATCCTGCCCCCGCAACCAAGATTTTTGTACTAAGCCCTTAATTTTTAAGGGCTTTTTACTTTTGAGCACTTGGTTGGGCAGCGGTGTGTAGCGAATTTAAACCCCCTAGGGCTTCTTTCTTATGAGCCCACTGCTCTAACCAACTGAGCTATTTGAGAGTTAAACCAGCACATAAATCCGACCATCGTGGCAATACCTGCATTGCGTTTTGCCATACAACAGTGGCAAATTGCTCAGCGGATACACCCCGAATCACTGCTAACTCTTTAGCAATTCTGGCAACAAATGCAGGCTCGTTGAATTTCACCCCCTCTTGCTTTAACCAAGCCGGGGGAATATCGGGTGAGTCAGTCTCGGTAACGATACTATCGAATGGCAGATCCACTAATAGTCTTCGAATTTGTAGCGCACGCTCATAAGTAGCTGCACCGCCAAAACCTAATTTAAAGCCCAATTGAATAAATTGTTCTGCCTGTTGAAAACTTCCATTAAAAGCATGTGCAATTCCCCCGGTAAGTTTGCGCCGCCTAAGAGCTTTCAAAATGGCATCCTGAGAGCGACGCACATGCAGAATCACTGGTAATTGGTATTTTTGTGCAAGGTCTAATTGAGTGTGAAAGATATATGCTTGCCGTTGAGGATCTAAGCCTTCAACAAAGTAATCTAAACCAATCTCCCCAATGCCAATAAATCTTGGATCAGTGAGTGATTCCTCAATTTGTTTATCTAAAATTGCTAGATCTTGTTCGCTTTCTTGATTGGTATACAGCGGATGAATTCCTAATGTATATGCCAAACCTGGAATCTCTTTGCTAAATTGAGATGCAATACTTTTGACATTTTGAAAATCTGCTGCTTTGACCGCTGGCAACAAAATTGCCTGGACATTCTTTATCTTTGCGGCCGCAACGATTTTTGGTAGTTGGCCTGCAAACTCAGGTGCATCTAAGTGACAGTGAGTATCTATCCACATAGGATGTGCATCCTTAGCAATCACTCTGAAAATGTCTTGAGCACTCCACGTTCTAAGTGCAAGATACGGTCACAACGTTTTGCGCGCACAGGATCATGCGTCACAATCACAAAAGCTGTACCTTGTTCCCTAGCAATATTTAGCATCAAATCAAAGACAACGTCTGCAGTCTCTGTGTCTAAGTTACCTGTAGGCTCATCTGCTAGAACGCAGGCGGGATTTCCAACCAAAGCTCTTGCAACGGCTACCCGTTGGCGCTCCCCACCGGACAATTCGGCTGGAGTATGCAACTCACGCTTAGCTAGACCAACCGCTTTGAGCATATGGCTTGCCTTCTCCATAGATTCATCATTGCTCAATCCACGTATACGTAATAACAGAGCAACATTTTCAACTGCGGTGAGTTCATCCAAAAGATGATGAAATTGATATATGAAGCCTAATCGTTGATTCCGCATCCGATCTAACTTCGCCACGGACAACTGGTTGATATTGGCACCATCCAAGAAAACGGAACCTGCGCTTGGGGTATCAAGACCGCCCAAGAGATGCAGCAAGGTACTTTTCCCCGAACCAGAAGCTCCGACAATGGCTACTTTTTCAGAGGGAGCAACTTCAAGATCTACCGATTTCAGCACCTCAACTGCTGTTGTGCCTAGTCCGTAGGTTTTTGCTAGTCCTTTGCTAATTAAAACCTTACTCATATCTGAGCGCCTCCGCAGGCTGCACCTTAGCTGCACGACGACTTGGGTACAAGGTGGCAAGAACAGATAAGCCAAACGCCATTAGCCCAACCGTAAGCACATCGCCCGCCCTTACATCTGAAGGAAGTTCACTGATGAAATACACTTCGCGCGGCAAGAAACGCACTCGGAAAATTGCTTCAATCGTAGGAACAATGACATCAATATTTAGTGCTATGAGTAATCCGAGTGCTACCCCAGCCAAAGAACCTAACAAGCCTATTGCTAGACCTTGCACAAGAAAAATTCTCTGAATCATGCCAGGGCTTGCACCCATCGTTCTTAAGATGGCAATATCAGCTTGTTTTTCATTCACCGTCATGACTAAGGTCGATACCAAATTAAAAGCGGCGACTGCAATAATTAAAGTCAAAATGATGAACATCATTTTCTTTTCAGTTTGAACTGCCGCAAACCAATTTCGATTAGTACGTGACCAATCTGTAACCCATAAAGCCTGGGGAACTACAGTTGCTAATTCATTTGCTATATCAGGAGCACGCTGCATATCATCCACCTTAACGCGTAAACCGGATGGGTCATGCAAGCGCAATAAAGCCGCAGCGTCTTTCCAATGCATGATGGCCAGAGAGCTGTCATATTCATAATGGCCGCTATCGACAATACCAACCACTTGCAGTGTGCGCATTCTAGGCATTGAGCCTGCAGGCGTTAAATCACTTTCAGGAACGATTAAATTAATCCTGTCTCCCATGCGAGCACCAACAATGGAAGCAAGTTGTGCGCCTAGGGCTACACCAAAAGCACCCGGCTTGAGATCATCAATATTGCCCGATACAAATTGCTTGGGTAGGTCTGATACCTTGCCTTCATCCGCAGGTGAGACACCACGAATAGCCACACCACGCATGACATTCTCGCGGGTAAGCAAACCTTGTGAACTGACTATTGGGGAAACACCGATAACATGAGGTTGTGTAGCCACTTTGGCAGCAAGAGACTCCCAATTTGCTAAACCCTCTGGAGAGGTGATCTCGACATGGGAAAGCACGGAAAGCATGCGATCGCGAACTTCTTTCTGAAAGCCGTTCATAACGGATAAAACTACAATCAGAGAAGCTACGCCCAGGGCTATGCCAGCAGTCGAGATTCCTGAGATGAAGGAAAGAAAGCCATCTCGCTTGCCGACGGCCTTACGCCGCTTAGAGCGGGTATAGCGCAGGCCAATCTCTAGTTCGATGGGAAGTCTCAACATGGCTACAGTTTAGACAATTGCTAAGACAAGCCGGTGGAATATTCAAATGCCACCTAAAATTAGGGAAATGCAATCCAACCCAAGCACCCCCCTAGTCTCCACTGGCAATATCCGGCGCCTAACCCTGATGCTATCTGGCGAGGATGCATTGGATGCCGCAGATTTTGGAGATAAGCCATCTAAAGGCCTGCCCCATGAGCGATATTTACTGGGCGAGCTGGTTCCAAGCGCCCCTATTCTGCTGTTGAGTCAAACCAATATATCGTTTGATCCCAATGAATCCATCGCATGCCTTCAGCCTGTTCATCTGCATGCTACGCGTGACCACCTCATTTTGATGGGTCAAAATCAGATTGATCTGACAGAGAATGAATCATCCAAACTTCTTCGATCTGCGCTGCCACTAATAGAAGAGGATTTTCATCATCCCGTTTTATTTCACAACAAACAGTTCTGGTTTTTACCGGCTGGTCCATTTACCAGCCTTGCAACTTACAGTGTGGATCAAGCCCATGGTCGCAATATTGATTGGTGGATGCCCCGTGATTCACAAGAAGAAGGTATTGCGAAACGCTGGCGTAAATTACAAAATGAAATTCAAATGCTTTGGCATATTGATCCGGTCAATGAAGCGCGAGAACAACATGGCATGCCAAGTATCAACTCTATATGGATCAGCGGTATTGGCAAACTGAGCGATGTCAACCCGCCAGAGCCGCTCAAGCAGTCAACACATTGCTACGGCGACCATCCTTTACTTGCAGGTCTAGCAAAACTTTTAGGCATTTCATATAGCCCGAACCGACCGAATGAAAATCTTGCTGGCGCATTTGTGTGGTCCAATCAACCAGAATTGTTCTGGCCTAAGATCTGCGCATCCTTTACACATCATCAAATAGATGAATTGATGCTGATCGATTTTCCCAATGGAAAGTTGCGTGAGCGGATATTTAGCGCAAAAGATATATACAAAAAATCATGGGCATTCTGGAAAACAAAAGAGCTGCTCCCTTGGAGTGAAGTGGTTTCTAAATGAGCCTGTTTTCACAACGTCCGTTTTCCGAACGAACTGCAATCTGGTTGCAGCAAAGTGGCTTACATCCACTGTTGGCAAGGTTATACGCTGCGCGCGGTCTTGAATCGCCTGACGAACTACCGCTGGAATTAAAACATCTACTCTCTCCAACCGAACTCAAAAATTGTCTTAGCACTGCATATCTGCTTGCCGATATTCTGGAGAAAAAAGAGTCCATGCTGATCGTTGCAGATTACGACTGCGATGGGGCTACAGCCTGCACCGTAGGATTGCGAGGGCTAAAAATGTTGGGGGGTATTGATACGCCCATACAGTTTCTGGTGCCAAATCGCTTTACGATGGGTTATGGTCTCACCCCTGAGGTAGTTGAGCTTGCTGCACAACAAAACCCTAAGCCCAAGTACCTCATTACCGTTGATAACGGGATAGCGAGTGAAGCTGGTGTAGATCGCGCGCGTGAATTAGGCATGGAAGTGATTGTGACTGACCACCATCTTCCCGGTGATCGGTTACCAAAAGCAGCTGCAATTGTGAATCCCAATCAACCTGGCTGTACTTTTTCAAGTAAAGCATTAGCAGGTGTTGGGGTCATGTTTTATGTTTTAGTAGCCTTGCGTGCAGAGCTACGCAAACGCGGTAAGTTCACGAATGAAACTCAGCCTAAAGTAGAAAATCTTTTGGATCTTGTCGCCCTAGGCACCGTTGCTGACGTTGCACACCTTGATCGCAATAATCGCATTCTGGTTGCCAATGGATTAAAACGCATTCGCGCGGGCATTGCTCAACCTGGCATACAAGCATTGTTTCAGGTCGCCGGACGCGATCCTCGTAAGGCAAATAGCTTTGATCTTGGATTTGCAATCGGTCCTAGACTCAATGCTGCTGGGCGTTTGGCGGATATGACGCTGGGTATTCGACTACTACTTACAGATCACCCTGATGAGGCTATGGCATTAGCCCAAGAGCTTGATCGCATTAACCGTGAACGGCGTGTCATCGAAACAGGAATGCAAGAGACAGCATTAGCAAACCTCTCAGAAGAACAGCTCTCAGGAACTATCGCGCAACGCAATAGCATTTGCCTCTGGCATCCTGAATGGCATCAAGGTGTTGTTGGTATTGTGGCCTCGCGCTTAAAAGAACGTTTTAATCGCCCTGCCATTGTTTTTGCACCCGATGGGAATACTGGTGAAGAATTACGAGGTTCGGGTAGATCACTAACGGGCTTTCATTTGCGTGATGCGCTCGATATGGTCTCTAAGCGCGAGCCTGGCCTTATCCTAAAATTTGGCGGACATGCGATGGCTGCAGGACTCACCATACGTAAAGATGATTTTGCAAAGTTTGATCGCTGCTTTCAGGAAGTGGCTGATAGTTTGCTAACCGATGACATTCTCGAGCGTCGCCACCCCCATGATGGCGCACTCCTCCCTTCGGAATTTACCCCCGAAATTGGTGATTTACTCGCAGAAGAAATCTGGGGGCAAGGCTTTCCTCAGCCGGTGTTTTATGGAGAGTTTGAGATCATCTCGCAGAGCTTGATGAAAGAAAAGCATCTTCGTCTGATGGTTCGCCCCATGACTGAGAGTGCCTCGTCCAATACAAATGGAGCGCCGCTAACCGCTGTATGGTTTAACCGCACACAGAGCCTACCAGCGACAGCCAAACTTGCTTACCGCTTGGTAACCGATCGCTATCAAGGTCAAGCCCGAGTACAGCTGATGATTGAGGCGCACGACGAAAGCTCAGTAGCTGGCTAGTTCCCAGAAGCGCCCCCTATAACCCCCTTATAATTAGGGGATGGAAGCCGAACAACTAAATACCATTTCAAATACCTTGTCTGATCTGCTCAATCGTGAGCAAGCTCTACGGGGGTATCTTTGACTTCGAAGTAAAGTCACGCCGCCTTACTGAAGTCAATTCAATCCTAGAAGATCCCACCATTTGGGATGATCAAAAAAAAGCACAAGCATTGGGCAAAGAAAAGAAATTGCTCGATGGTGTTGTCGCAACCCTCACCGACTTAAACAACAACATCACAGGAGCAATCGAGCTCTTTGATATGGCAAAAGAAGAAGGTGATTTTGAAACGATTGCCGCCATCGAACAAGATGTTGAGGGTTACAGCAAAGTCATTAATGATCTTGAATTTCGTCGTATGTTCCATAACGAAATGGATTCATGGAACTGTTTTATTGAAATTCAAGCGGGTGCTGGGGGCACTGAGGCATGGGATTGGGACAGCATGCTCTATCGCCAATATCTCAAATATTGCGAGAGCAAAGGCTATAAAACTGAAATACTAGAAGAGTCTGATGGGGATGTAGCTGGCATTAAAAGCGCAACCATTAAGGTCGATGGTGAATATGCTTATGGACATCTGCGCTCAGAAACAGGTGTTCACCGTTTAGTGCGTAAGTCACCATTTGACTCCTCCAATGGACGCCACACCTCCTTTGCCTCAATCTATGTCTATCCTGAGATTGATGACTCGATTGAGATTGAAGTCAATCCCGCCGATATTCGTACTGACACCTACCGCGCCTCTGGGGCTGGCGGTCAGCACATCAATAAAACTGACTCTGCTGTGCGCTTAACCCATATACCAACAGGAATTGTGGTGCAGTGTCAAAATGACCGTAGCCAGCATCGTAATCGCGCTGAGGCAATGAGTATGCTCAAGTCAAGACTCTATGAGCATGAAATGCAAAAACGCCGTGCTGAGCAAGATAAATTAGAAGCAAGCAAAACCGATGTGGGCTGGGGTCATCAAATCCGCTCTTATGTTTTGGATCAAAGCCGTATTAAAGATTTACGTACTAACGTTGAGATTTCTAATACCCAAAAAGTATTGGACGGCGATCTCGATGCATTTATTGAAGCTAGCCTGAAACAAGGTGTTTAATTTTTACTAATATGAACGATAAAACGAATTTGCCCCCAGTTACCGAAGCAGTTGATGAAAATCACATCATTGCTGAGCGTCGTGAAAAGCTTGCCAAGCTTCGTCAAAACGGAGTTGCTTTTCCAAACGATTTTGTACCGACCCATTTAGCTGCTGACCTCCATGCCCACTATGACGGCCTGACAAAAGAAGAGCTAGCTACCAAAAAGATTCATGTCAAAGTCGCTGGACGCATGATTCTGAAACGCGTCATGGGAAAAGCCAGCTTTGCTACTATTCAAGATCGCAGTGGACAAATTCAGTTCTATATCAATGATGAGTTAACCGGCGCCGATACGCATAACGCCTTTAAACATTGGGATATGGGCGACTTTATCAGCGCAGAAGGCAACCTCTTTAAGACCAATAAGGGTGAGCTTTCAGTCGAATGCAGTAATTTGCGTTTACTCAGCAAATCACTACGCCCGCTACCTGATAAGTTCCATGGCCTTTCAGATTTGGAGACTAAATATCGTCAACGCTACGTTGATTTGATCGTCAATCCAGAAAGTCGTGAGACATTTAAAGCACGCAGCAAAGCCATCGCATCCCTGCGTCGCCACATGCTTGATGCGGACTTCATGGAAGTAGAGACACCAATGCTCCACCCGATCCCTGGCGGAGCCGCAGCTAAACCCTTCATCACACATCACAATGCACTAGATATGCAGATGTTCTTGCGTATTGCGCCAGAGCTCTATCTTAAGCGCTTGGTTGTTGGTGGTTTCGAGCGTGTTTTTGAAATCAACCGCAACTTCCGCAACGAAGGCGTGAGTCCGCGTCACAATCCAGAATTCACGATGATGGAGTTCTACGCAGCGTATACCGACTACCGTTGGTTAATGGATTTCACTGAAGGCTTAATTCGTGCGGCAGCAATCGATGCACAAGGCACTGCAGTATTAACCCATCAAGGTCGTGAACTCGATTTGAGCAAACCCTTCCAACGTTTGACGATCAATGAAGCGATCCTCAAGTATTGCGGTCATTCCGGCAAAAACTATGAGGCTGCTCAGTTAGAAGATGCTGCATTCATTCGTGCTGAATTGAAAAAAGGTGGCGAGAACCCAGACTCTCCAGCCCTCAAGAATGCTGGGATTGGCGCCTTGCAATTAGCTTTATTCGAATTGGTTGCTGAAGAGCACCTTTGGGAACCTACCTACATCATTGACTACCCTATTGAAGTTAGCCCTCTTGCTAGAGAATCGGACACACGACCTGGTATCACCGAACGCTTTGAACTATTCATTACCGGTCGCGAAATTGCCAACGGCTTCTCTGAATTAAATGATGCTGAAGATCAAGCCAATCGCTTCCGAAAGCAAGTCGAGCAAAAAGAAGCTGGCGATGAAGAAGCAATGTACTTTGACCATGACTTTATTCGCGCTCTGGAATATGGCATGCCTCCAACAGGCGGTTGCGGCATCGGCATCGATCGCTTAGTGATGCTTTTGACTGATGCGCCGAACATTCGTGATGTGATTCTGTTCCCGCATTTGCGTCGCGAGGAAGAGTAAGAAATACAGATTAAATGTAAGCGTTATATGGGATTGAAACCCATATAACGTCAACTGCATCACCTTAACTTCGGCTATTGTGGGTAAAGCTTCTTACCTTCTGAATCTACAACGGTGACATTCACAGGTATACCAAGACTGACACTGGAAGACACGGTGCAAAAGTCCTGAAATTGCGCCAAAACGCGCTCCAAATTTTCCAAAGTTGCGCCTGGTACCCCAATATGTATATCTACGAATATTGCCAGAATACGTAACCGGTTTTGTTCATTCCTACCAATTTCACAACGTGCTCTCGTTTCAATCGGCTCCGGATTTTGCTTAAATTTTCTCAATGCAAAAAGCAGAGAATCTGATAGGCAATTGGCGACTCCAGCCAAAAGAAACTGTGAGGGCGTTGCTCCTTCTGATTTCCCAAGGGGCGGTGGTTCATCACCATAAATAGGATCTCGCTCCTCGTTGTAATAAATAGCGAATTGATAATCCGCCCGCTGAACTAGTCTTACCGATGGCTCACCACTCACTAAATACTCCTTTAACTTGATCAAATAAATACAAAATCATATTACTCAAACTTAATCGATTCTGGTTTGACAATGTCATTTCCATTGGATAACCATGCATCAAAACCACCCGAAATGGATTGCACATGCAAATAACCCATGTCTTTTAGTGATTTTGCAGCTAAGGCTGCACGACCACTAGTTTTGCAATATAAAACTATTTTCAGATCACGGGCACTAAGGCTTGGATCATTGTCTAGCTTAAATTCCAAAAGGCCTCTTGGGATGTGTATTGCTCCTGGAATATGTCCATTAGCATATTCATCTGCCTCGCGCACATCAATAATGACATCTGCCTGTTGAATTGCCTCTGGCGCATCCGCAAGACCAACTTCAGCTATTACACCCTTAGCCTGAACCACCAAATCATGTGCTGTTTTCATGATTATTCCTCAATAAATATATTAATTAATATTATATTTAATAGTATATTAATAAACACGGGAAATCAAGGGCTGCACCTTTTGTATAACAGCATGTGGAAAGCGCCCCCTCATGCACAAAAGAAATTCAGTGCCTGCGTGAGCC
>NZ_JAHBAK020000053.1 GCF_018500155.2 Polynucleobacter sp. | reverse complement strand
CTCTGAGTTTTTAACAGCTCCGAAAGACGAGTTTGTATCCGATCGGGAAAATCCTGCGCTGCCTTTTGATTGATTTGCTCTATCGCCTGAGCACTTTCCATAGTGACGCGACCCACAGCCCTACCAGCGCTGACCGCATTTTCCTGATGTTTTGATACGGCATCATTCAGTGATTTTTTACTCATAACAACCCTCTCCAGAGATCTAGTTTGGAATAAATACAATCTACTCTCGTTTTGAGGTGTTGCTATAGAGGAATACCAGTAGAACGCTTGTTACCCTAAGCTCTTCCTAAGGTTTGGTGCTCGATTTTTTTGGGAGACTGCTAAGAGTACCCACATCATTAAGCTGCTGATCGACTAGGAAAAGCGCACCACCATAATTGGCTTGAAGGTCATAACCAGAAAGACCTACCGTGTAAAAAGTAATGTAAGGATTAAATGATCGAATCACTCCGCCCGATCCCGCCGAGAAATTGGCCTCAACATCCAAGCCTCCTTGCTGACCATCAATGGATGCCAATAAAAACTGATCGATTGCAGAGGTAGTCTTAAATATGATGATCTGATATTGGGTTTGATAACCCGCGCCAAGACCTTCGCCAGTTTTTACATCCTGCATAAAAACTGGCTCTTTACGACGCTTGTCATAAAGAACGCCCTCACCCCGTGCCAGCACCAATAAGACAACATTGACATTGGTGGTATTGAAAACGGCATACCCAGCAGCTTTCTCAATCTCTTCTTTTGCCTTTGGATTTTGTTTTATCAAAGCATCAAGACCAGTTTTTGCCATCTCAATAGTGGCTTGGCGCTTTTGCAAAATTTCGGCCTGAGTCAAAGGTTTGCCATTTTGACCTGTTGCCTGACACCCCGCTAACAAGGAAAGGCTACATAACAGCGATATAAAAAGACGCATAAATTTCATAAGAATTGAACAATGACCAGCAATTATCCCGAGAACTACAGGGGATGGCTAATTATCAATTATATCGATAATAAATATCTATATTATTCATTATACAAATAATTGAATAGTGCCTAGAATGGACTCCGTTGTCTAAACAATACGTAAAAATTAAACATACTTATTTAACAAAGGAGCATCATGTCCATCATCAATACCACCGTAGCCCCATTTAAAACTGAAGCTTTTCATAACGGCAAGTTTGTGACCGTAACCGACGAAAGCATCAAAGGCAAATGGTCTGTTTTCATTTTCATGCCAGCAGCATTTACATTTAACTGCCCTACTGAAATCGAAGATGCGGCTGACAACTATGCAGAGTTCCAAAAACTGGGTGCTGAAGTCTATATCGTCACAACCGATACACATTTCTCACACAAAGTTTGGCACGAAACTTCTCCTGCTGTTGGCAAGGCCAAGTTTCCTTTGGTCGGCGACCCAACACACACATTGACAAATGCGTTTGGTGTACACATTCCAGAAGCAGGCCTTGCATTGCGTGGCACATTTGTAATCAATCCTGAAGGTGTGATTAAGACCGCTGAGATTCACTCCAATGAGATTGCACGTGATGTTTCTGAGACACTGCGCAAACTCAAAGCCGCTCAATATACTGCCGCTCATCCTGGTGAAGTATGCCCAGCGAAATGGAAAGAAGGCGCTGCCACATTGACTCCATCCTTGGATCTTGTCGGCAAGATTTAATCCCTCTCGCTTTTTGAACCAATCAGACTCTCTACGGAGAGTCTATTGGAGAGGATGAGATCCTGCCCAATAGACTCACTGAATACACCATAAAGGAAGTGACCATGTTAGATACCAACATCAAAACCCAACTCAAAGCCTATTTTGAAAAAATCGTTCATCCGATTGTTCTCACTGCATCTTTAGACGATAGCTCAGCTTCATCTCAAATGCTCGAGTTGTTAAATGAGGTTGCTGAGCAATCAGAAAAAATTTCTGTAAAGGTCGACGGCCAAGCACAAAATAAACCCAGCTTTACAGTTAGCAAAGCCGGCGAGCCTGCACGCATTACTTTTTCAGGATTACCAATGGGTCATGAAATGACGTCATTTATCCTGGCGATATTGCAAGCCAGCGGTTATCCGCCCAAAGTAGAAGAAGACGTGATTGCGCGCATTCGCAAGCTCGATGGCAAATTCCGCTTTCAGACATTTATTTCTTTGTCATGCCATAACTGCCCAGATGTAGTTCAGGCTCTCAATTTAATGGCAACTCTCAACCACAATATTGAGCATGAAATGATTGATGGCGCTCTCTTTCAAGGGTTGGTGGATCAATACCAAATAATGGCAGTACCAACAGTCATCCTCAATGGCGAAGTATTTGGCTCTGGGCGCATGGGTGTTGAAGAGATTGTGGCCAAACTAGATACTGGCAGCGCAGAAGAGGAAGCTGCCAAACTGAATGCCAAAGACGCCTATGATGTTTTGGTCATTGGTGGCGGTCCCGCAGGTGCAGCTGCTGCAATTTATGCCGCACGTAAAGGCATTCGCACCGGAATTGTTGCTGAGCGCTTTGGTGGACAAGTGATGGATACCTTAGGCATCGAAAACTTTATTTCCGTATCACATACAGAAGGGCCAAAACTTGTTCAAGCATTAGAACAGCACGTCAAAGATTACGAAGTGGATGTGATGAACCTACAACGTGCGAGCGCATTGCGCAAAACCCAATCTGGCATCGAAATTGAAATGGCTAATGGGGGAACTCTCAGAAGCAAATCCGTCATTGTGAGCACAGGTGCAAGATGGAGAGAGATGAATGTGCCAGGCGAACAAGAGTATCGCAATAAAGGGGTGGCTTACTGCCCTCACTGCGATGGCCCTCTATTCAAAGGTAAACGCGTGGCCGTTATCGGCGGCGGAAATTCAGGCGTAGAAGCTGCCATTGATTTGGCGGGTATTGTGAGCCACGTCACCTTAATTGAGTTTGATAGCCAGCTTCGTGCTGACGCCGTTTTGCAGAAAAAGTTGTTTAGCTTACCTAACATGACGGTCATCAAGAGCGCCTTAACCAAAGAAGTATTAGGTGATGGCAACAAAGTGAATGGCTTGCGCTATGAAGACCGCACCTCAAAAACTGAACATACGATTGAGCTTGAAGGTATCTTTGTGCAAATTGGCCTTCTGCCCAATACAGAATGGCTAAAAGGTACTGTAGACCTTTCACCTCGTGGTGAAATTTTGGTTGACGCCAAAGGCGAAACCTCAGTGCCTGGCATATTTGCAGCTGGTGATTGCACAACCGTGCCTTATAAACAAATCATTATTGCTATGGGTGAAGGTGCAAAAGCGTCACTGGGTGCGTTTGACTACTTGATACGACACTCAGTGAGCGCCGAAGAAGAGCCTAGCAAATTAGCAGCTTAGTTTTACCCCCCCCGAATTGCGTTCGGGGGGGGTAATTTGCTTACTAGCGTTTATAAAAGCTAAGCGTCACTTCACCCAGATGAATTCCGAACTTACTCATCTGCGCCTTATTGATCATTACCTTAGGCGTCACTAAGTACATCCAGTCATCAAACTGAACATGGTAAATCGTGCCATCTACTGGCAGTGCAAGGGTATAAGCCCAGTTCAGCGCATTGCCAGCAGAAGAGCCGCTAGCCTCACCTACAACATCGTCAGCTTTGCCGGTATAGCGACCTGGCGCGACCTCAGTTAATGTCCAAATCCGTTTTTGTTTCGTGCCATCGGAATACTCAAAGCTTTCATCCAAGGTGCCTACTTTTTTTCCATCAACCATACGCCAGCTAGCTTGAATTAATACCGTGAAGCGCTTCACTACTGCTCCGCTTCGATCAGTAAAAATGCCATAAGCATCTACCGTTCCGGAAAAGTATTCACTCAGGTCTAGCGAGGGTTTTTCGTTAGCGTACTGAGAAATCTTTTGACCCGCGCAACCCAACAGCAAAAAAGAACAAAGAAAAATGGTGAGAATGGGTTTAACGATAGATTTCATTAATTGCAAGCCTCTTGAATAATGGGTGGTGGGCATGACTGCCCCAGTAATTGCTCTCGTAATTTGGGCGCACTGGTTTTTGCATCTAGCCAAATACCAAAAAATGCTTTAGAAAAGTCTGCGCCTGGTATCTGTGCAATGGGTTTACCTTCATAGTAAAAGGTGGTGCCTTGCTTGGGAAGATAAATCGCAGTGATATTTTGTCCAGGCTCCACATTGGGCATGAAAGAAGCGAGCTGCTTTCCCCAGATTTGAGCTTGTCCATCAGGCACGCCAATTTTTTTCATCTCTTCAACCGAACGATTTGCAATTGCATTGCCAGCAAGCGCTCGGTAATAACGTAAATCTAGGGCAAATTCAGAAGGATTTTGGCTAGCACTGCGATAGAAGTAAGCATCATAAACATGCAAACCATACCAAGTGAGTTTGCCACTGCCCTGTAGCTTTGCTGGCTTTAGCGCCTCATCAACATAAGCTAATTCACGCGCCTGGCTGACGCCACTGAGCGTACACATCACAACAAGAAAGCAGACAAAGAAATATTTCAACACGTAGCAATCACTTTCCAAGATCAGTTGTACGGCTTTACTTTTTCAGTTTTTGCAGTCGCATTGACCAGAGATAGCGCTAAGGGCCCCAAAATTCTTGAAATGGCATGGCGATGGGTAGCAAAAAATTGATAGGCTACATTGAATAGGGGCTGCAATGTTTTTCGAGAAAATAGCCAAGCCATCCAAGGTAAATTTGCTCTACGGTATGCTTCAGGAAAAACAGCGGGGCCATGAATTAATGCGCCATCAGCATATTGCGCATACATGGCAGCTAATGCAGCCTGACAGGAAACACCAACTTTTGCAGGATCAAAAGCAGTGGTGTTGATATCCACAAATCCCAGTAAACCTGCTTGATTGCGCCTGGCAAGAAATAATATTTCTGCCTGGCACAGCGGGCACGCACCATCATAAAAAAGTGTCAATTTTTGTAATTGCTGACTCATCAAGCAAGTGTAAGACTTATTCAATAAACTGGCAGAGCACACAACAATGAACGCAATATCTTGAAATTACTACCTAATCCCTTTCGCGCATTAGTCATAGGCTCATCAGGCACCATTGGATCGGCCTTTATGGATTTGCTAACAAATAACCCCAACTGCACTGGGGTTGTAGGAGTTCATCGTCATTCCAACCCATTCATCGATTATCAGAACCCATCATCTATTGAAGATTGTGCGACTAGCCTAGGTCGCGATGGACCATACCAATTGATCATCAATACGATTGGCGTTCTTCATAGCGATGATTGGATGCCAGAGAAAAAACTGGATGACATCAACGCAGATCAATTAATGGAATTGCTAAAAATCAACACTATCGGCCCTGCATTAACCATACGTCACTTTGCAAAGCTACTTGATCCTCGTGGCAGCATCATGGTTACCCTATCGGCCAAAGTGGGGAGCATTGAAGATAATCGGCTAGGCGGCTGGTACAGTTATCGTGCTTCCAAAGCAGCACTCAATATGTTGATTAAAACGGCGTCAATTGAAATGACCCGCACTAAACCTCAGGCCGCAATCATTGCCATGCATCCGGGAACAGTCAACTCGAGACTCTCCAAGCCTTTTCGTGGCGAGCAGATAGGAAGGCCTGCGCAGGATGCTGTAGTAGATATGTTTAAAGTCATTGAACATCTACAGACTAGCGATACCGGAACTTTTTTTAGCTACTCAGGCGAAAAATTACCCTGGTAAATCACACTATCTTGTTGGGGTGACATTCTTTGGTGCATTCTTGCGACAAGCATCTGAACAATATTTGACCGCCTCCCAATTTTTAGCCCAAGACTTTCGCCAAGTCATGGTTCTATTGCAAACAACACATATTTTGCTAGGTAAATAACCTTTATTACCCTTAAAAGCATTGGACATAGAGTGGCCTATAACGCATTCAGATCAGAGAGTATGCGCCGAGCATGCTGAACAATCGCTTTCTGATCAGTGTCACTAATTCTTTTTAAATTGGCGGTCATTAAACGTGTGCGCGGACTAGATTCAAATTGTTCGCGATGTTTAATTAAGAAATTCCAATACAGTGTAGTCATTGGGCATGCTGATGCCCCAAAACGCACATCGGGCTTGTACTGACACGAATCGCAATAGTTGCTCATGCGTTTTATGTAAGCACCACTGGCGATATACGGCTTGCTAGTAAAGCGCCCGCCATTGGCAAATAATGCCATGCCTGCTGTATTTGGTAGCTCCACCCACTCAATCGCATCTACATAAATCGCCAGATACCATTCGCACACTTCAGAAGGCAAGATTTCAGCTAGTAGCGCGAAGTTACCTGTCACCATCAGACGCTGGATGTGATGCGCATAACCGTATTCCAAAGTTTGACCAATCGCATCTCGCATGCATGCCATATTTGTCTTGCCATTCCAATACCACTGTGGAAGAGCATTTTGATGGTTGTAATAATTATCTTCCGCCATTTGGGGCATATCCAAGTAGTACATGCCTCTTACAAACTCTCGCCATCCCAATATTTGCCGAATAAATCCCTCCACCGTCGAAAGATCTAGGGAATATTTTTTCCAAGCATCTAGAACAGCAGCAATCACCTCTCTTGGATTGAGTAATTTCAAATTCAGAGAACTTGAGAGTATGGAATGCCAACCATATGGGGTATTGGTCCACATCGCATCTTGATAAATGCCAAAGTTTCGTAATCGATATTCCACAAAATAATGCAATGCTTCTAGAGCTTGATGACGAGTCACCGGCCACCGAAATTTTTCTAATGACCCAGGGTGATCTGGATAGGTTTTGCCAACAAACTCGATGACTTCTTGCGTGATTTCATCAGGCTCAAACATCATTGGGTCATCGATGATGCCAGGCCCTTTTTTTGGATAAGGCTTACGATTGTCCTGATCAAAATTCCATTGACCGCCTTCTGGATTGCCATCAGCATCAATCAAGATATTGTGGGTTTTGCGCATGAGGCGATAAAAATACTCTAACCGCAGCTCCTTCTTATTAACAGCCCATTCCTGAAACTCTTTTTGCGTACAAAAAAAGTGTTTGTCCTCACGCATATCTAACTGAAGATGCAGTTCGTCTGCCAGCTCTAAGAGCTCTTGCTTTAAACGCCATTCTCCAGGCTCAATACAGACTAAATGGGTAATGTTGTCGTCTAGGATTTTCTCTTTTAGAGCGCCAACAATGGAAAGACTTGAATTGCGAATGTACGTCAGTGGATAATTCAAATCCTTCAGTGCCCGTGCAAAATGTCGCATCGCAGAAATAAATAGCGCAATTTTGGCTTGGTGAGACCACACATACTGCGCCTCATGAATAGACTCCACCATCAAAATCTGATCATTTGCAGCATCAAAATCTGCCAACGCCGTACTCTCTAAATCAAGCTGATCCCCTAATATGAGAACAAGTTTTTTTGGGGATGTCATTTAATTTTGTATTGAGTAGAGCAATATGCTCGATTAACCAACTTGCTTCTAAGGGCAACATGTTTAGTTGCCCTACCCGTCACTCGCTTGCGCCAAAGCTCAAATGATGATCTCTTGAGCTCTTGTCGCATCAACGCAATCACTTGGGATTCTGAAATGCCAAACGATTGCTCAATCGCATCAAATGGGGTGCGATCCTCCCATGCCATTTCAATAAGTCGTGACTTATCTGCTGCTGAGAGGGTTTTTATGGGGGTTGTTGGCATCAAGCAAGTGTAAGACTTATTGAATAAACTTGTTTGAGACCAGAATAATTTGCACTACTTATGATCGGAAAAATTCGTCAAAAGCTCATTGATTCGGAGCCAAGAATGGCCCCCAAGAATCTTGCGCTGATTTGCCCCATCTGCGAGCGCGCTATTCCCGAATCCCAAAAAGATGCTCACCACCTTATTCCCAAGTCAAAGGGGGGCAAAGCAACAGAATATCTGCATCGAATCTGCCATCGACAAATTCATGCTCTTTTTACCGAAACCGAGCTAGCCACACAATTGAATACTGCACTAGCACTGCAAGAGCATCCTGATATGCAACGCTTTATACAATGGGTAAAGACCAAACCAGAACACTTTTTTGAAAAGTCACGCAAAAGCATACGTTTGAAAGATTGAATTCCGCTACTAAAGATAAAATACCTACACTGATCAAAAGATTAAGCATAAGGAAAATATGAATTCCACTCATCAAAAAGTTGCGCTAGTAACTGGCGCTGGCGCCGGTATTGGTAAAGCCGCCGCAAAAGCCTTATTGCAAGGCGGATATAGCGTAGTACTCACTGGACGTAATCTCGAAAAACTACAAAAAGCCATTACGGACATTGGCGGCACCAGTGAGAACTGTTTAGCGGTGGCATGTGATGTAGGCAAACCCGAACAAGTAAAAAAACTATTTGCTGCTCTTCATGAGAAATTTGGTCGAATCGATGTGCTGTTTAATAATGCTGGCATTGGCGCGCCTGCCATTCCCATGGAGGAGCTAAGCTACGAACAATGGATGAATGTTGTGAATGCCAATCTTTGTGGCACATTCCTGTGCTCTCAGGAAGCGATACGCATGATGAAATCGCAATCACCACAAGGTGGGCGCATCATTAATAATGGTTCAATTTCGGCCCATGCTCCTAGACCCATGTCTGCGCCCTATACCAGCACAAAACATGCCATTACCGGTCTCACTAAATCCATCGCGCTTGACGGAAGGCCATTTAACATTGCCTGCGGCCAAATTGATATTGGCAATGCTGCCACCGAAATGACCGAGCGGATGGCTGCGGGTATTATGCAAGCCGACCTCTCTATTAAGGTTGAACCTCGCATGGACGTCGATCATGTTGGTCAAGCAGTGTTACATATGGCTCAACTTCCTCTTGAGAGCAATATCCTCAATATGACGATCATGGCAACCAATATGCCATTTGTAGGTAGGGGCTAAATCAATTCACTAATTTCAATGAGGTTTTGGTCTGGGTCGCGCACATAAACAGAATTGATCTTATTTGTAGCGCCCGTCCGAACCACCGGGCCTTCAATAATAGGCCAACGCTCTTGCGCCAAATGACTAATCACTTCATTCAAAGGTCGATCCGCAATAAAACAAAGGTCTAATGAGCCAGGAGTTGGAATATTCGCTTTAGGCTCAAACTCTTTACCCTTTATGTGTAAGTTGATTTTTTGATTGCCAAACTTAAAAGCCTTACGCTCCACTGGTGGAGTACCACCAATGAAAGATTCAAGTTTCATTCCTAAAATACGAGTGTAAAAATCAACGCAAGCTGTTTCATTTGCCGTTGTCAGCACCAAGTGGTCTAAATGATCAATCATATTGACTCCTCACTTCAATTCGTTGATGTATTCAGGTGCGGGATGCAAATCGCAAGTACGGCCTGCTTTAGCCACTTGACCTGGAACGGCATGTCCAACAATCTGCGGTAGTTCACGCGCTAAAACTAATAACTTTGGAATATTGATACCAGTGTCATAACCCATCGCATCGAGCATGTGAATCGCATCTTCGCTCGAGATATTACCGCTAGCTCCTGGAGCATAAGGACAGCCTCCCAAACCACCCAGCGATCCATCAAATCGCACAATGTTTGCTTGCACTGCAGCCAATACATTCGCCAAACCCATTCCTCTGGTATTGTGAAAATGCATCGTGAGCTCAGTTTGCGGAAACTTATCTTGCAAGGACTGCGCCATAGATGTGACTTGTTTTGGATTTGCCATCCCGGTAGTGTCACAGATGGTGAGTCCACGCACACCCAAATCTACAAAACGCTGCGCAAATTCTTCAACAACGCTTTGCGGAACCTCTCCCTCCATGGGGCAACCAAAGCAGGTGGACAAAGAGACATTGATGGGCGCCCTACCATCCACATAACGAATAACTTCTGCTAATCCAGCAAAGCTTTTTTCTCTCGTCATCCTTAAATTCGCCAGATTATGCGTCTCGGAAGTAGACATCACTAAGTTCAACTCATCAGCACGCGACTCCAGGGCGCGCTCTGCTCCACGCAAGTTGGGAACGAGAACGGTATATTCAACTCCGGGCACTCGTTTAATTTTTCCCATTACTTCTTCAGCATCGCGCAGCATCGGAATTGCTTTAGGAGAAGTAAATGAAGTGACTTCAATCTTCGCAAATCCACATTCACTTAAGCCATCAATCAGCTTGATCTTATCTTCCGTTGGGATAAAGTAAGGTTCGATCTGAAAGCCATCACGCGTCACGACATCATTGAAATAGATTCTGGTCATTTTTTTCTCTTATTGGGTAAATGCTACGCCACGTTCTTTCAGATGGGCTATCTGAACATCACTCAAGCCAATCTCTTTCAAAATCTCATCGGTGTTCTGGCCAATCGTAGGCGCCAAAGTTTTAATTGAACCCGGTGTACGCGATAACTTCGGCAATACTCCAGGTACTTCTAATTGGCTGCCATCTTGCATCTGAATTGTCTGAATATTTTCCCGAGCACGGTAGTGTGGATCATTAGCAATATCGGCAATCGTATAAATACGTCCAGCAGGAACCGCCACTGAATCAAGAGCGGTCAATGCCTGATCTGTATTCATTGTTTTTGCCCATTGTCCTATCGCTGCATCAAGCTCTACCACCCGCTGCACGCGCCCTTCATTATTTTCTAATTGCGGATCATTTCCTAAGTCTTCACGTCCGATCAATTTCATGAGCCGTTTAAAAATACTATCGCCATTACCCGCAACCAATACATAACCGCCATCAGCGCACTGATATGCATTGGTGGGCGCAATTCCAGGTAATGCACTTCCTGCGGCCTGCCTTACTTCACCAAACGCACTGTATTCAGGTAATAAACTTTCCATGCAATTAAAGACCGCCTCATATAGGGCAATATCAATGACTTGACCTTTGCCACTGCGATGACGCTCCTGCAGCGCCATCAAAATACCAATCACACCATGCAATGAAGCCAATGTGTCACCGATACTTATCCCCACGCGCACTGGCACTCTGCCAGGCTCCGCAGTGAGATGTCGCAGTCCACCCATCGCTTCCGCAACAACACCAAATCCAGGCTTATCTTTATATGGACCTGTTTGCCCATAACCACTGATACGCAAAATAATTAACTTTGGATTTAGCGCAAGCAATCTATCGGGATCAAGCCCCCACCCCTCTAGCGTCCCTGGACGAAAGTTCTCGATTAATACATCTGCCTCAGTAGCCAATTTACGAACAATGTCTTGTGCCTCTGCTTGACGTAGGTCGAGAGAAAGTGAGCGCTTATTTCTGGACTGCACTTGCCACCAAACAGAGGTGCCATCTTTTAATAGACGCCATTTACGCAAAGCATCACCCACTTTGGGGGGCTCAATTTTCACCACATCCGCACCAAAATCCGCCAATGTTTTGGCAGCGAAAGGGCCAGCAATGAGTTGACCCATTTCAATCACTTTCAATCCTGAGAGTGGCTCCATCTGGCATTCCTATTCATCATTTTTTGCAATACCAACAAAATAACCCCTCTACAACCAATTGGGAATTGCTATGAAGCCATCAAGCCTTCTCATTTTGCGAAGGCTTCGCTAGAATACCCCCATGAAACCCCAAATGAACCCTGCCAGAATTGACTTTGTCACACTCAAGCTCTTCTGTGCCATTGCCCAATCGGGCAGTATTACCAAAGGGGCCTCTGAATGTCACTTAGCTCTCTCTGCTGCCAGCAGGCGAATTTCTGAGCTCGAAGAAACCGTTGGACTGATGTTGTTAGATCGATCTGCAAAAGGAGTGACATTGACACCCGCAGGCCATGCCGTTATGCAACACTCTTTAAGACTGTTTCAAGGTTTTGAACAATTTAGTAATGAATTAAATGAATTTGCTAAAGGCAGCAAAGGGCATGTACGACTTTGGGCAAACATGTCTTCACTCACTGAGTTTTTACCATCGGCTTTAGCGAGCTTTCTAAAAGAGCACCGTGAAATACAAGTGGAAGTAGAAGAGCAATTAAGTGGTGACATTGTTAAAGCGTTGCTTGATGGTATTGCAGATATTGGCGTCTTCGCAGAAGGAACACCAACAACAGGTTTAAATACCCAAGTGATAGGTCACGATGAGTTAGTCATTGTGTGTAGTCAAGATCATGCAATTCATAGCCGCAAAAGTATTTCCTTCGAGGAGTGTCTTGAGTTTGATTTTGTTGGACTCAATCGCGGTAGCTCATTATTGGAACTGACTTCTCGCCATGCAGAGCGTCTAAATAAACATATGAGACTACGCATTCAGGTCCGAAGCTATGATGCAATGTGCCAAATGATTGCGGTCAACCTGGGAATTGGGGTCTTGCCATATCAAGCCTGTGCACCACAGATCAAGGCCTTGGGACTCAAAGTCATCCGTCTTGAGGATGCCTGGGCTAAACGCAATCTCCTGTTAGCAATTAAACAGGATGGTCGACAGTCCCCAGCAAGTACATTACTTTGCCAGCATCTCATTTCTCAGAGTCATTAGCAGTCTGAGCAAATTTTTATCAATTGGACTAAGATCATTTCGATCACTTTTATAACGTATAAGAAAGAAAGCGAATGAGTCTATTAGAAAAATTGAAGTGGCGTTATGCCACGAAGAAAATGGATGCCAGCAAATCAGTTCCTCCAGAAAAAGTGGATTCAATTTTGGAGGCAGTAAGGCATACCGCTAGCTCTAGTGGCTTGCAACCTTATGAGTTGATTGTGATTACCAATAAAGATTTGCGTGAAAAAATTAAGGCAATAGCCAATAATCAATCCCAAATTACCGATTGCTCCCACCTCATCATTTTTGCTGCGTGGGATGATTACACGGCTCAACGCATTAATGATGCTTTTGATATGACTGAAAATATCCGCAACTTTAAGAATGATGCGGGCGTGGCGTATCGTCAAATGCTTCTCAAAAACTATCCGGCACGAGGCCCTGAAGCAAATTTCACCCATGCAGCAAAGCAAGCCTATATTGGACTGGGAACAGCATTGATTGCTGCTGCAGAAGCGGAAGTAGACTCAACACCAATGGAAGGCTTTGACCCCAAAGCTTTAGATGAAATTCTTAATCTCAAAGAAAAGGGTCTACGCAGCGTAGTTATGCTGCCATTGGGCTATAGAAAAGAAGATGAGGATTGGCTTGTCAAACTCAAGAAAGTCAGACGGCCGAATGAGCAATTTATTAGTTGGATCAAGTAGATAGTTGTTTGAGTCATATAAAAAGCCACTCCAATGAGTGGCTTTCTTTTTTGCTTGCCAACTAAAACAGTGAATGCATCACCATCTCAATGGCATGAGGGTGCGTCCTTCATTAAAACTTAAAAGTCACAGCAAGCTGCGCACCTTGCATGGTGGTCTTCTGCAACACACCCCCTGATTTCATATCATAGTAAAGCACGCGGTAAGTTAATGAGGCATCCACTAGCTTATTAAATGTCTTACCCACACCAGCTGCTACTTGCCATGTCAAATTCGTAGTGCCCCCGCCACTTCCAATATCGGCATAGGCTGGGATATACCAGCTAGAGTCAGCAATACGATAGCGCCCTTTAGCACCAATAATCGGATCTACAGTCGAAGTAGTTTTAGAGATGGTTCTTGAGATAGGTGTGCGCTCTAAATTGCCATTCAGTGTCGCAGTGATATCAATACCACGGACACCAAGCAGAGCATCAGCATAAGCATCTTTTGTATTGAGGAGTGTGTATGTAGCAGCGCCCGTCAAAATGGTTTGCTGTAACGTGATCTTATCAGCAATACTTGTGAGGCCGCCATGGACAGGAATAGCGCCGGTATTTTGTAAGGTGGCAGAGATAATGTCGCCCATGACTCCCCAATTACCATAATGTGCTTCACCAGCAATCATGCCGCCTGTTTTCAGATTACCGAGCACATTACTTGAGCTCATATCGGCAGACTTGGTCAATCTGTTATCAAAATTAATTGTGCCTTTAATTCCGGGAGCCCAAAGATAAGGCGTTACTTCATAGCGCCATTCATTGCTAATTTTTGGAATAGGTGATGCCTCAGGATTGCTTTGCGCAAAGCTTTGTCCAACGCTGAGTGCGCTAATAAGTAGCAAGACAAGTTTTGAGATAGTTTTCATAAATATTCAATAGACTAAAAACTGAAGATGGGGTTTATTGGGTTGAATTATAAGGAATCTCCGCCCAACAAATAGCCCCTAGACCTTATTATTTTTAGCAAGGCGGGAACATCTCACTTGCAAAAGCCGCTGAAATTTTTAGAGACTGGGCACCAGCAATCTCAACAGTCTTAAAACATTGACGACAAGATTATTAGATCATTGTCGCCCCCCCTAATCATCGAGAGTTTGGACAGATTTCTTTGCTAGTTGAGTTTTTCCGCCATTCTTTAAAACAAGCGCTATTCATATCCAGGGCTATTGGCGCCCCCTCATCCCAGCGTCGACTAGCTATCAAACGTTCCTGATCGATGTATACGGTGTTATTCGTATGGGTCGTGAAATCAACCAGATGAGCAAGCTCTTTTTTGGGTGCAATATTTGGTGGGTAGTAACCTACTTCTGGGGTCAAAGCATAAACAGCACTATCACCAATATCTTGGTGTTCTCCGCCAATATAGTTGGCAACTAAAGTGTAGGCTTGCGCATACTTTGCAATGCTGTACCACATTGACATCCCTTTATTGCTAGCATCCTGCACTACCCCTTTGGGGATATCAACCGGACCACCATAATCTTTTTGATTGTAGGCAGCAGGCACCAATATTAAATCTGCTCTGTAGATGCCATACATTTGTGTCAACTCTGGAATACGTACTTCGTCATCCAACATGATTGCGATGTTGCCAAAATTAGAGGTTTTGAAAATAGGCAAATCGTTACCTGCAGTTGCCCAATTTTTTTCGGAGTCGTTCAAATGAGACTTGCGATAAAGACCAGCTTGCGAACCAGTACCATCAAACAGCACAGCTGTTTCATAATACTTACCATCCTTTTTTTCGGGCATAGAAAATAGAACAAAAGTGCTGTATTTTTTGGCCAAACCTGCAGCTAATTGATAGCTTTTACCATTAAGCTCTTCTGCATATTGAGCTATGTTGTCCTTGTTAAGTCTTACGGGCCCCAAAAATGAATTAAATGGCAACACTGTTAAGTTAAATACGCCGGATCGCTCTCGAATGAGTTGATCCACTCTCTTATAGTTTTCATCCACTTGGCCCAACTTAGGCTCGTATTGAATCAGTGCTGCTGATACCTGTTTGGGAGCATAGGTTGCAGCACCATCATCTGGGTAACGATAGCTATTAATGTCTTGATAGAGCTCAGGACGACGATGTTTAAACCAGTATTCTTTTTGCGCGCTCTTTTTATCAAGATTAATGGTTGCGTAAATAGTTTGTGGTTTGGTTGGATTAGCCGGTGTAGATAGCGGTGCTGAAATTAAACGCTTTCCTGAGTTATCCCAAATGGATGAGGCTCCATCAAAAAAGTCTATCTGTACTTTTCCAAAACCCTCAGAGCCGGTGGAATTTGCTGAAATCACATTCGATCCCATCCAACTAACGGCAGTTGATATATTTGCCATGGTTGAGTGATTGGTGTAACTCGCAGCATAAATACTCGCCATCTTATTAGAGCCAATCGGTTGCGCCACGATATCTGCGCCTCTTAATACTGGCAACAAAAGATTTTGAAGATTGGTATCGTCAAAACAAATTACCAATCCAATACGACCAATCTCAGTATCAAATACTGGGAAACCCAATTTACCTGGCGTGATTGCAACGCCCTCACCCGTTGCTAAGGTATTTTTATGATATTTACCAATGTAGCCTTTGGGGCCAATCAACACAGCAGCGTTATGAATTTGCTTAGTGATGGGATCTCTCTCCATCATGCCAACTACTACATATACGTTGTATTGTTGCGTTATCTTAGAAATTAAAGCTGTGGTTTTGCCTGGAACGGTATCGGCATATGGCATTAAGGACTTTGCATCCACATAAGCAAAACCCGTGGTAACACCCTCAGGCAAAACAATTAACTTGGCGCCATTTTTGGCGGCAGCAGTGACCGCATCCATAATCCCAGGAAGATTCACTTCGAAACCTGGCGACTTTGCCGCAAACTCAACGGCAGCAACTTTAATCTCTCTTGATTGAGCCGCAATAGGAACGGCTAAAAATACAGTAATTAAAAAAGTTGCAATTCTGATCATGATTAAGCCTAATGAATGAAAAAAAATTTATTGTAACGACAAAGAGGCTATTGATTTACCAGAAATACCAACCCGAGGGAAGATAGTGATATTTCTGGCAAGCATACTGGGACGGACAGTCAACCCGGGGATCTAATTTTGGAATGCAGACCGTTATTGCGTGAGGGCCGGCAATGAACCACTCACTACCAAGTAGAAAAAATACATCCAACCTAGCGCCAACAAAAAGCCAATCAAATATTGCGGAAAGCGAATTGCCTGCTCCGGCAATCCTTGTTTTTTTCCATTTACCATCGCTCGAATTAAATTTTCTTTTTGCACCAAACTCATAATGACTGCCGCAGCAATATGAATAATAACCAATCCTAAAGCGAGACTTGCGATTGCTTCATGGGCTTCACTCATAAAGTCGCCCAGAAACTCTTTCACACCCCAATAGCCCGTCAACCCAATCAAGAGAATAATGAGCATGAGACCAACCATCACTATTCCCCCAACCGGATTGTGCCCCGGCGAGCTATGTTGATGACTACTTAATACACTTTTGATATGCCCTGCCATCTCATTAGGACCCCGAAGGAACTGAGTAAAGCGCGCATACTTCGTCCCAACTAAGCCCCATACCAACCTAAATAAAACGAGGGCAACGGCAGAGTAACCAAATGCATAGTGAATCATCTGCAAGCGTTCACTCTCCGACGTAAGCCAAGCACCAGCAAAACACAGTACTAAGAGCCAATGGAAAACTCGGGTGGGCACGTCCCATACCAGTATGACTTGCTTTTCACTCATTTAGCAGGGACCTTTATATTCTTCTCGCTAAAAATACCTTCGGCGGCACTGGTGTGACATACGCCGCAATTCGCTGGACTTTTAATACTGGCTCTTTTCCAAACATCCGCCTTAATTTCATCATGTTCGCGTATAAACCAAGCGGTTTTTGTAATTCGATTGTCTGGCGCTACTACACGGTATTTTTGTTTAGTTGCCGCATTTTTCTTAAGCCAAATAGTGATTTCAGTTTTATCTTTTTCGTCGATACTCGCATCTGTGCCAAAGTGCTTACCAAGACCCTCCATGACATTTTGCCAACTCTGTTCACTTAATAAGCCTGGCGGATATGCCATATGACAACTCGCGCATTCGGCATCATAAGATTTAGGCATATCTGAGGGCATGGGCATCTTGGCAGCAAAGACTGGGCTCACCAAAAATAAAGCTATGGTCAATGTAAAGAAGTGTTTCATTTGCGCCTCACTTAATACTCATAAGCCATGCTAGAACATCTGCTTTTTCTTGCGCAGTACATTCGCGACCAAGCACATCATTGCAATTTCTCTTAAACCACTTATCAACTTTTGCCTCGTCAGTAAAACGAGCAGAATTAGCTGATGGCGCTAGTGGCTTGATGACCTTACCAGTAACGATATGTTTGGTTTCGTGATTAGGTGGATATTCGTGACAGGATGCACAACTCCATTCTTTCCCATGCTTTGTATTAAAAAATTGCTCGCCCCTGCTAGCCGAGGCCTTGCCTGACTGAGATTCATATGATTTCAAAAAATCCTGAGGGGTTGCGGCATGCGCCAAACCAAAAAACCCCAATACCAATACAGACCATAAAACCTTCATATAACTCCTAATTTCTTCAGATTCTTTAAGTATGCGCCAAAGAATGACTCACACAATGAATACAGCATTAAATTACTAGGGCTTTCTTCATCCACCAGCACTAATGAATCACTTTAGAATCGTGCTATGAAATCCATCATTCGTTGCCCTTGGTGTGAGAGTTTTGATCTATACCGCCATTATCACGATACTGAATGGGGCGTTCCTCTGCGTGACAGCAGAAAGCTATTTGAATTACTGATATTAGAAGGTGCTCAGGCCGGCCTTTCTTGGTCAACCGTTCTAAAGAAGCGCGAGTCCTATCGGGAAGCTTTTGATAATTTTGATCCGAAGAAGATTGTCAAATATGACGACAAAAAGATTTCTGAGTTGCTAGCAAACCCAGGAATTATTCGTAATCGTTTAAAAGTAGCCGCAACCATAGGCAATGCCAAAGCTTATTTGGCCCTGGAAAAAAGCGGTCAGCCATTTAATGAATTTGTCTGGTCTTTTGTTAAAAATAAGCCCATTCAAAACAAGCGCCATTATTTAAATGAACTACCTGCAAGGTCACCTGAATCTGATGCAATGAGCAAAGCGCTACTAAAGGCAGGATTTAAGTTTGTTGGCACAACAATTTGTTATGCATTTATGCAAGCCAGCGGAATGGTCAACGATCATCTCATATCTTGTCATCGATACAGTGCGGTCAAAAAGATATCCAAAACATAGCGCTAAATAAAAAGCCACTCCGAAGAGTGGCTTTTGTTTCTGGTGGGCCCACCAGGACTTGAACCTGGGACCAAAGGATTATGAGAGTAGAAGCCCAAGATAGACCATTGTAAACAGGGTGTCTGCGGGTGGTCAGTGTCGGTGTGCAAGCAAATGTGTAAGCAAATTCGTGGATTTAAAGAAGTGGCATCCAGGTCTTTGGTTTTCGAAACCTAAGGAATTTTGGAGCAACCCTCTTGCACTTCGTTACTCCAAACAGTTTGTCAAGTGAACGAGCGCTACCTTTAGTAATGCTCGTTATAACTATGGAGCGGGTGAAGGGAGTCGAACCCTCGTCTCTAGCTTGGGAAGCTAGGGTAATAGCCGTTATACGACACCCGCAATAGAGACGAGTCTTATAAACTTAATTCAGCAGCAATTGGTTCATGCGCTTTACAAAACTGGCTGGATCATTGAGCTGACCACCCTCTGCTAATAAAGCCTGATCAAATAAGAGATTAGTCCAATCATCAAAATGCTGATCATCGCTTTTGAGCTTGGATAGCAAAGGATGCTCTGGATTAATCTCCAATATAGGCTTCATATTAGGGGTATTTTGACCAGCAGCTTTTAGCATCCGCAGCAAGTTGCCAGACAGTTCATTCTCATCAGCAATCAAACAGGCTGGAGAATCCGTTAAGCGAAAGGTCACCCGCACATCTTTAGCCTTATCTTCCAAGACTTTTTTCATGCGCTCAACCAAGTCTTTGAATTGCTTCTCAGTCTCCTCATGCTCCTTCTTTTCTTTTTCATCACTTAGACTTCCTAAATCCAATCCGCCCTTAGCAACGGATGCTAATTGCTTGCCATCAAACTCAGTAATGAAGGAAAGCATCCACTCATCAACACGGTCAGATAACAAGAGGACTTCAACGCCTTTCTTGCGGAAAATCTCTAAATGCGGACTGTTTTTAGCTGCGTTGAAAGTTTCACCCGTGACATAGTAAATCTTGTCTTGGCCTTCTTTCATACGTGAGACATACTCAGCTAAAGATACCGTCTGCTCAGCCGAATCAGTATGGGTGCTAGCAAAACGGAGTAGCTTGAGGATCCGATCTTGATTGGCATGATCTTCGCCAACACCCTCTTTGAGCACTTGGCCAAATTGCGTCCAAAAGGTGCGATATTTCTCTTTCTTGGCCTCATCGTCGCTATTAGCGATCTCCTCAAGCATGCTCAGCACTCGCTTAGTAGAGCTTTCGCGAATCACTTTAATGTCACGCGACTCTTGCAATATTTCACGGGAAACGTTTAGTGGTAAATCAACTGAATCAATCACGCCCGTGACAAATCGTAAATACATCGGCATGAGCTTTTCAGCATCATCCATGATAAAGATGCGTTTTACATACAGCTTAATACCACCACGCTTATTGCGATCCCACAAATCAAATGGCGCCTTACTTGGAACAAAAAGTAACTGGGTAAATTCACTTCTACCCTCTACTCGATTTAATGAATAGCACAGTGGGTTTTCATAATCATGCGATAGGTGCTTATAAAACTCGTTATATTGCTCTTCTGTAATTTCTGACTTATTGCGAGCCCACAATGCAGAAGATTGGTTAATACTTTCTAACTCATCCTTGATAACCTGCTCTTTTTTATCGGCATCCCATTCTTCTTTGTGCATCTGAATTGGCAAAGAAATATGGTCGGAGTACTTGCGAATAATCGATTTAAGCTGATAGCTGTTGAGGAAATGATCTTCCCCCTCACGCAAATGTAGGGTAATTGAGGTACCACGCTGAGGTCGATCAATTTGCTCAATTGTAAATTCACCAGAACCATCCGACTCCCAACGGACGCCATCAGAGGCTGGTAATCCAGCACGGCGGGTTTCTACTGTGATTCTGTCAGCAACAATAAAGCCCGAATAAAAGCCTACACCAAACTGACCAATTAATGCTGCATCTTTTTGCTGATCGCCTGAAAGTTTAGTAAAGAATTCTTTAGTACCCGAGCGGGCAATTGTGCCAAGATTATTAATCACTTCTTCTCGGCTCATACCTATACCATTATCTGAAATAGTAAGCGTTCTAGCCGTCTTATCAAACTCTACATTGATCTTGAGCTCAGGATCATCACCATACCAGTCAGGATGAGCAATACCTTCAAAACGCAATTTATCGGCAGCATCAGAAGCGTTGGAGATTAGCTCTCGCAAGAAAATCTCCTTATTGGAATATAAGGAGTGAATCATCAACTGCAAAAGCTGCTTTACTTCAGCCTGAAATCCAAGTGTTTCTTTTGTAACAACAGTCATTTCAATTTTCCATAGAAAAGATTAACTTTTATTATTTGGGGGTAATTTTTAGTATTTCAAGACCTGTAAACCATCCCCTGTATAAGCTAGTCGACCGAAGACGACCCCTCATCACAAGAGTCTTCCGCCAGAATTTCCTTGCGACTCCTTTTTTGAAGATATTCCAAAATCAAGCGCTTGAGCTTAGGCCTAGTAATGGGCTCCTGGTTATTTTCCTGGAGCTCTAAATGTTCAGTTTCGAGCATTTTGCTTTCTCCATGTAATCAGTTAGCTATTCAATTACCTAAAAGTGACAAATAAAAATATCCCCAATCTTAGTGGGGAATTTTTAGTTCTTTGACTTATACATAGGGACAAAAAAATGAAATTCAACTCCTTGAAATTCAAAAAATCCATCCTTAAATAAGATTTAACTAGATGCCTTAGGGGTCTAGGAAATTGTGAACTTGCTTAAATTTAAGGAGAAAACGATGTCTTATCCATTTGGTAGAAATGTATTACTAAGCTCTGTGGGTTTTGATCGCCTGATTGATGCGATGGAACAAATGAGCTCTGGAGAGGGCCTGAGCAAAGCCCAAAGCTATCCCCCATACAACATCATTAAAAAGAATGAGCGAGACTATGCTATTGAAATTGCAGTAGCAGGCTTTAAAAATGATGAGATTGATATTACGGCTGAAGGTAACAAGTTAACCGTTATCGGTAAGGTTAAAGCAGAGCAGACTGGCGAATACCTGCATAAGGGCATTGCTAATCGAGACTTTAGCCATGACTTTACCTTGGCGGAGACGGTCATTGTGCGCTCTGCTGATGTCGAAAATGGTTTGCTGATCATCAAGCTAGAGAATGTCATTCCTGAGGAGAAATTACCCCGCAAGATTTTGATTGGTGGCGACTCTAAGCTGGTGATTGAGGAAGTCAAGGAAGCGGCTTAATAAAAATTAGCTAGCTCAGATCCATCTGGGCTAGCTAACTGCTCAAACATTAGCTTTATGTGGATACGTATTAATCACGGGATCATCGCTAAGAAACGCCCTGCGGAGGGTATTGAGGTGGAATTTACTCCGTTAGTGGCAAATGATTACCTTTCGCGCAAACTTGATTCTGGGTACATTGAAATAACCAAAGCCAATGGTGAACCAGCTTTTTTGTCAGAGGAGAAATTCTCTGAGTTACAGAAGATAGATGAATTAGTCATCATAGAAAAATGAAAGGAGAAAATCATATGAATCAAACTAACCTTATCAAATTAAGATATTCACTATCTGATTGTGTACAGTCATTACAAAAAGCGAATGTCGGGAAGTTTCCAAAACACAGCGTATCTGATTGCATTAACTCCATAAAGCAAATGAAGAATGAGAAATAACAAAATCTATCTTCTAAGCTTTGCCATTTTCACTTTTCTAATGGGATTCTTAATAACTTATTGGGATGGCTCACAACCCCTCACAAACGAAATAGGATGGGTTTTGAAGGAATTACCAGAGGTGAAATCTGTAGAGTATTTAGAGACCTTAAAGAAAATCTAAGGGCCACAACAATCTACTTTCAGTTTGTTGCTCCAAGCCAGAGTCATGTATCTATTGGGGTTTAGTGGTGTTATGTGCTACACACCGACTACACAGAAAGAAAAACGACTTAGGAATTTCTCCCTAAGTCGTTGATTTCATTGGTGGGCCCACCAGGACTTGAACCTGGGACCAAAGGATTATGAGTCCTCTGCTCTAACCAACTGAGCTATAGGCCCGTTAGTCTTTGGTTCAATCTTCCTCGAGGAAAGTCTTGAGTTTGTCGCTACGGCTTGGGTGACGCATTTTTCTGAGGGCCTTTGCTTCAATCTGACGAATACGTTCACGAGTCACATCAAATTGTTTGCCAACTTCCTCAAGAGTGTGGTCAGTGCTCATCTCAACACCAAAGCGCATACGCAATACTTTTGCTTCACGTGGTGTTAACGAATCCAACACATCTTTCACTACATCACGCATAGAGTCATGCAATGCTGCTTCAGCAGGTGCTAGCGTATTTCCATCTTCAATGAAGTCGCCCAAATGAGAATCTTCATCATCACCAATTGGTGTTTCCATTGAAATAGGCTCTTTCGCAATCTTCATGATCTTGCGAATCTTGTCCTCAGGAATCTCCATCTTCTGCGCCAATGTTGCTGCATCTGGCTCATGTCCGGTTTCTTGCAAGATCTGACGACTAATGCGATTCATCTTATTGATCGTCTCAATCATGTGAACTGGAATACGGATCGTACGTGCTTGGTCAGCAATTGAACGGGTAATCGCTTGACGAATCCACCATGTTGCATAGGTAGAGAACTTATATCCACGACGGTATTCAAACTTATCTACCGCCTTCATCAAACCAATATTTCCTTCTTGGATCAAGTCCAAGAACTGCAAGCCACGGTTAGTGTATTTCTTAGCAATCGAGATCACCAAACGCAAGTTCGCTACAGTCATTTCACGTTTAGCTTCACGAGCACGCTTCTCGCCCGCGATCATTTGCTTATTCACTTCTTTTAACTCAGGCAACGGAATAACGACATTCTTTTGAATATCGATGAGCTTTTGCTGCAGCTCCTGAATCGCTGGAACGTTACGTTGTAAGAGTGCGCTATAGGGCTTGTTCTCTTTGAGCAACTTGTCAGTCCAGCCTAAATCCATAGACATCTTCGGGAAATCTTTTAAGACTTCACCGCGATTGACGCCAACCTTGTCAACCAACAAGCTCACGATACCGCGCTCCAATTTCCATACTTGATCGACTTGCGCACGCATGGTGTCACATAGTTTCTCAACGCTTTTTGCTGTTAGACGGAAACCGAGTAACTCAGCACGAATAGCATCTTGTGCCTTGACATAAGCTGGACAGTTATAACCATCTTTATCAAATGCACGGCGCATCTTTTCAGCTTGCGTACGGACAACGGCAAACTTTTGTAGGGAGATTTGCTTAAGCTCTTCTAGCTGCTTTGCATTAGCAGTTGCAGCGCCACCGCCACCACCACCTTCATCTTCACCATCATCGTCGCCTTCTTCAGAATCAGCATCAAACTCTGGCTCATCAGGACCTAGCTTGATATCTTCAGCATTTGGATCAACCAAACCATCAACAAATTGATCGATCTCTAGCTCTCCTGCAGCAATCTTGTCGACGTTACTGAGAATCTCAGCAATGGTTACTGGACAAGCAGCTAGGGCCATCACCATATCCTTGAGGCCCGCCTCAATCTTCTTGGCAATAACAATCTCGCCTTCACGAGTGAGCAAATCTACCGTGCCCATTTCACGCATATACATACGGACTGGGTCAGTAGTACGACCAAATTCAGAATCAACAGTCGACAGAGCTGCTTCGGCTTCTTCTTCAGCCTCTTCCTCAGAAGCTGCGGCTGCAGTGTTATCTGAGAGGATTAATGTTTCAGCATCTGGCGCTTGCTCATACACGGTAATACCAATGTCGTTGAGCAAACTAATTAATGTCTCAAGAGCATCCGCATCAGATAACTCATCAGACATCACGTCATTCATTTCTCCATGGGTCAAGTAACCCTTGGACATACCCATCTTGATCAATGTCTTCAAGCGAGCACGACGCAACTCTTGCTGCTCTTCCGTACCCAACTGTTGTGCAGCAAACTCTTTTAAGAGTGCTTTTTCTTTTGCCTTACGCTCGCGGGCCTTTTGACGATCAGTTAAAACAGGTTCAGCCCCTTCAGTAGGCGCTGCAGCCTTAGGTTTGCGGCCACGCTTCTTTTCCTCTTCAACAGGAGCGGCTTCTGGAGCTACTTGTCCTTTTTTAGTCTTCAGCTCTTTAGCATCTTTGCTATTTTTCGCTTCTTCAACTTTAGGAGCAACTGCTTTACCTTTTTTCACTGGCTCAACTTTTACTGCTTTTGCAGGTACCTTGACTAATTTAGCGGATGCTTTTACTGGAGTCTTCGCAACCACTTTCGCTGCCTTTGCAATTACCTTGACTGCTTTAGCAGGCGCTTTCGCTGTCTTTGCTTTTGGTGCAGGCTTAGCCGTCACCTTTGACTTAGCAACGGGCTTAGCAGGCGCTTTCGCTGTCTTTGATTTTGGTGCAGGTTTAGCAGCCTTTACAGGTTTAGCTGGAGCCTTGGATTTTGCAACAGGCTTAGCCGGCGCTTTCGCTGCTTTTGCTTTTGGTGCAGGTTTAGCAGCCTTGACTGGTTTAGCTGGGGCCTTGGTTTTTGCAACAGGCTTAGCCGGCGCTTTCGCTGCTTTTGCTTTTGGAGCTGGTTTGGCTGGTTTTTTGGTCTTGGTATTAGGCATTTATTAGCACTTACTCACATTACAGTTGTTGATCTTGACTGATTCAGCACAGCCCCGCTATTTACTAGCCACAAAGCCACTCACCCCAAAATTTCAAAAAATATGACGCAAGTGGCTGAATTCATTCGTTTTTTTCTTGGGAACAGAGGATTATAGTCGATTGCGACTTTTTTAGCCCCTGATTCACTAAAAATATGGGGCATTTTCAGGGGATTTCTAGGGGTGATTCAGTAAATTCTTATGAAAATTTCAGTTTTTCGCCCAATTCCCGATATCGCGCCTTATCTTGCTCAGTTGCACTGCCATTGGCTATTTTTTGGGCAATTTCGGTCATTTCCTGTTTGAGAGAGCCAAGCTCTAGCTTTTTCAAAGCCCCTTCCAAATCTGCAGTTGCCACATCCAAGTCAACATCCGTCCCCAGGACACGTTTTCTAAGCACTTCATACATTGATGCCAGTTCACTACGGGATAGTTGATCTTGAAACATGGCAAACGCCCCAGCACCAACAGCAGCTGATTTTCCGCTGTCATCAATAATGAGGTCCACTTGATCGCATTGCGAGAGAAGATCTTTCATCAAAGTGAGCGCATTCGCTGATCGTTGCTCTGCAGCTTTTAATGCCAATGAACGACGCTCATGATTCATTGCTTTTCCCAAATGCGGAAATTGAATGAGTACTCTCAAAATTTGCTCAGCCAAATCCATTGGCGCTTTTGGCGGTTCAATACTTTGTGTGGCAACTCGTTTAGCTGCTTGCCAAGGAGCACTCTGTCTATTGCTAAATGCATTTGGATTATTGGGATTTTGCTGCTTTACTGCACTTGCAGAATAAGCCACTGGTGCGGGCGCTACTGTAAGTCCACAAAATGCTTCTAACTCAGCTGGCGTGGTGCTCGTACGAATTGCTAGCTCTCGCAAAATTTGAGTACGCAATGCTATTGGCGGCATAGAGAGTAGCAATGGTTTGGCGGCATGATGGGTTTGCGCTCTTCCCTCTGGAGTAGTGAGCTCATGACCGTCACTGGCCACCTTAAAGAAGAAGCTAGAAATAGACATCGCCTCTTGTATTGCTTTTTCAAATGCGACCGCACCATAGGCCCTGACATAGCTATCAGGATCATGCTCAGTGGGCAAAAATAAGAAACGAATTTCTTTATCGTCAGACATCAATGGCAAGCATGCTTCAAGCGCTCGTTGTGCTGCGCGCTGCCCTGCTGCATCACCATCAAATGAAAAAATCACTTTGTCAGTTTGGCGCAAAAGCATGCGCACATGATTTGCAGTGCAAGCTGTTCCTAATGTAGCGACAGCATTAGGAAAACCTAATTGTGCGAGTGCCACGACATCCATATAGCCTTCGCATACCAATACATATTCTTTGGCGCGGATAGCTTGTCTTGCTTCAAATAAACCGTAAAGGGTATTGCCCTTAGAGAAGAGTGGTGTCTCTGGGGAATTTAAATACTTCGGCTCACCTTGATCCAAAATGCGGCCACCAAAGCCAATTGTTTGTCCTTTCGGATTACGAATAGGAAACATCACCCGATCACGAAAACGATCATAGCGTTTGACGGCTGATTTATTGTCTGATGAACCTTCTGCTTGCTCACCCTGAATCACTAAACCACCCTCTACGAGGGTCTTCGCCACCTCTTCATTGCTATACGGACCAAAGACTGCTTCTAAACCTTGCCAGCCATCGGGTGCATAACCCAAGGCATAGCGCTTAGCGATTTCACCGGTAAGACCGCGCCCTTTTAAATAATCAATCGCTCGAGGACTACTCTTGAGTTGTTGACGATACCAATCTGCTGCAGAACTCATGACCTCACTCAACGCCATAGCGCGTTGCTGTTTTGCAATATCAGTTGCGCTGCGCTCTTCACGCGGCACATCTAGACCTGCAGAGCGGGCTAATTCTTCAATGGCATCTACATAACCCAGACCAGAATATTCCATTAAGAAACTAATCGCTGATCCATGTGCTCCACATCCGAAGCAGTGATAAAACTGTTTGGTGGGCGATACAGAAAATGAGGGTGACTTCTCGGAATGAAAGGGACACAAACCTTGATAGTTAGCGCCCGCTTTTTTTAACTTGACGTGCTGCCCGACCACATCAACGATGTCGACCCGATTAAGAAGATCGGCAATGAATGATGGTGGGATGAGCGCCATAAGGCTAGGAGTATGAGCTCAGTTCTTTTATTTTGCGAGCGCTGCTTTAACGAGGCCCGACACCTTGCCCATATCAGCCTTACCAGCCAACTGACCTTTTAAGACGCCAATGACTTTACCCATATCTTGCGGACCTACTGCGCCAGTGGAGGCTACTGCAGCAGCGACCGCTGCTTGCACCTCAGCATCAGACATTTGCGCAGGCAAATAGGCCTGCAAGACGATCATCTCGGCAGATTCCACAGCAACCAAATCATCGCGCCCCGCTTTTTCAAATTGAGAGATGGAATCTTTGCGTTGCTTAATCATCTTTTCAATCGTAGAAATGATGGCTGCATCATCGAGCACAACACGATCATCTACTTCGCGTTGTTTAATGGCTGCTAACAAAAGACGGATGGTGCCCAGACGCGCAGTCTCTTTAGCGCGCATTGCAGATTTCATATCTTCAGTAATTTGATCTTTCAGACTCATGATGCGATCCTAGTGTTCGGTTGTAATGTAAAGAATAATGACTAGTGATTAAAAAGCAAAAACCCGCTGCGTTTCACCGTCAGCGGGTTTCAAAGCCTCTCGGTGAAGAGAGCTTTAAATTGGCTTAGTAAAGCTTCTTTGGCAACATTTGGCTGCGGATACGCTTGTAATGGCGTTTAGCAGCAGCAGCCTTTTTACGCTTACGCTCAGCTGTTGGCTTCTCGTAAAACTCGCGGGCACGCAAGTCTGTCAAAAGACCATTTTTCTCAATGGTGCGCTTGAAACGGCGCAATGCCACTTCAAATGGTTCGTTTTCGCGGAGGCGGACTGTAGTCATACTTATTTAACTCGTATATGCTCGATAGATATCGAAAAATTAACTGAATTGCGATTCTAGCACG
>NZ_JAHBAK020000058.1 GCF_018500155.2 Polynucleobacter sp. | reverse complement strand
CTGCAAGAGCCAGATAAAGAGATTTTGCAATTTGAAGCAAAAGAACAGCTCGCTGATATTGAAGTTGGGGATTACATTGAAGAGCAAATTGAATCACTAGAATTTGGAGGTATTGGCGCGCAAGCTGCTAAGCAAGTCATCTTGCCACGTATTCGTCATCCTGAGCGTGAACAACTTTTGAATGATTCCCTTGAGCGTGGCCAAAAGGTGATGACTGGCACTGTGAAGCGAGCTGACAAAAATGGTCTCATTATTGAATCCGGCCGTGTAGAAGCATTATTGCGTCGCGATCAGATGATTCCAAAAGAAAATCTTCGCTCTGGCGATCGTGTGCGTGCTTACATTCTGAAAGTTGATCGTGAAGCTCGTGGCCCACAAATTGAGCTCTCTCGTACATGCCCAGAGTTTTTGATCAAGTTATTTGAGAACGAAGTTCCAGAAATGGAGCAAGGCCTTCTAGAGATTAAGGGTGCTGCTCGTGATCCTGGTATTCGCGCAAAAATTGCTGTGATTACTTATGACAAGCGGATCGATCCTATTGGTACTTGTGTCGGTGTACGTGGTACACGCGTTACAGCAGTGCGTAACGAAGTGGCTGGTGAGGCGGTCGATATTGTCTTGTGGTCTGAAGACCCTGCTCAGTTTGTTATTGGGGCTTTGGCTCCAGCTCAAGTATCTTCAATTGTGGTTGATGAAGAGCGCCACGCTATGGATGTGGTGGTGGATGAAGAGAACTTGGCGATTGCGATTGGCCGTAGCGGACAAAACGTTCGCCTTGCTAGCGATTTGACTGGTTGGCAGATCAATATCATGACTCCAGAGGAGTCTGCCGAGAAAACTGAAAAAGAAGCTTCATCTGTACGTCAATTATTCATGGATAAGTTGGACGTTGACCAAGAGGTTGCTGATATCTTGATCGAAGAAGGCTTTAACACATTGGAAGAAGTGGCCTACGTGCCATTGTCCGAAATGTTAGAGATTGATTCATTTGATGAAGATACTGTGAACGAGTTGCGTACTCGTGCACGTGACTCTTTGTTGACCATGGAATTAGCTAAAGAAGAGCGTATTGGTGAAGTATCCCAAGATTTGCGTTCACTCGAAGGCATGACTCCTGAGTTAATTGCAAAACTTGCTGACAACCAAGTACATACCCGTGACGACCTTGCTGAATTAGCTGTTGATGAGCTGGTAGAGGCGACACAAATTGACGAAGAAACTGCGAAAACGCTCATCATGAAAGCGCGCGAACATTGGTTTACTTCATGAGAGGAAGTAGTAGATGGCAACAACAACAGTAAAAGTACTCGCCAAGGAACTCAAAAGAACTGCGGCTGACCTCTTGGAGCAATTGAAGGCAGCCGGAATCGAGAAGAGTTCTGAGGATGAGAGCATTACCGATAAGGACAAAACAGTCCTGCTTGAGTATTTGCAAAAAGCACACGGCAATGCTGAAGCAGGTGCGCGTAAAAAAATCACGTTAATTAAGCGTGAGAGTTCTGAAATACGTCAAGCTGACTCTGCTGGACGGACGCGCACTGTGCAGGTGGAGGTCCGTAAAAAACGCGTTTTAGTAAAGCGTAGTGATGAAGCTGGAGCTCCAGCTGAACAAGCACCTCCAAAAGTTGAGAAAACTTCAGCTCCTGCCAAGCCTATTCTTTCTGAAGAAGAATTAGAAAAGCGCGCAGCTGAAGCAACTCGTCAAGCTGAATTATTGGCACGCCAAGAAGCAGAAATGAAAGCTGCTGAAGAGGCGCGTCAAAAAGAAGTTTCTGCGCCAGCTGACAAAGAAGTAAAAACAAGCGAACAAGGGCCTGATGAAGCAGCTGCAGCTGCTGAGAAAAAAGCGCAAGCAGATAAGGCAGCTAAAGATCTGGCAGCCGCTAAAGAAAAGGAATTGGCTGATTTACGTGCACGCCGTGCAGCTGCTGAGGCTGAGGCTTTGGCTATTCGGGACATGATGAGTGCGCCCGCTCGTGTTTTAAAAGCACCGAGTGAAGTGGCAGCAGAAGAAGCGAAAAAAGGTACCTTGCATAAGCCAACAAAGGCAGAAGGTTCTGAAGATAAGAAAAAGCCTGCAAAAGTAGGCGGCAAAACTATCAAATCTTCCGAAACATCTTCCACCTGGCAAGAAGAGGGTGTGAAGAAGCCAGGGGGTTTAAAAACTCGTGGAGATACTTCTGGTGGTGTAGGAGGTTGGCGTACTGGCGGTGGTCGTAAAAAGCAGCGCCAAGTTGCTGAGGCAAATGTTGACTCTAACTTCCAAGTTCCAACAGAGCCCATTGTTCGTGATGTTCATGTTCCTGAGACTATTACTGTGGCCGAACTTGCTCACTCAATGGCAGTCAAGAGTGCTGAAGTTATTAAGCTTCTGATGGGTATGGGTCAAATGGTGACCATTAATCAGGTGCTTGATCAAGATACGGCGATGATCATTGTTGAAGAAATGGGTCACCGTGCACATGCTGCGAAGTTGGATGATCCAGATTTAGATTTAGGCGCAGAAGGACATGATGCCGAGTTGTTGCCGCGTCCACCTGTCGTGACAGTCATGGGTCACGTTGATCACGGTAAAACTTCTCTGCTCGATAAAATTCGTGCAGCAAAAGTGGCTTCTGGTGAAGCGGGTGGCATCACCCAGCATATTGGCGCTTATCACGTTGAAACACCGCGTGGCATGATCACATTCTTAGATACGCCAGGTCACGAAGCCTTTACGGCAATGCGTGCTCGTGGTGCTAAGGCCACGGATATTGTGATTCTGGTAGTGGCTGCTGATGACGGCGTTATGCCGCAAACAAAAGAAGCTATTCATCACGCAATCGCTGGCGGGGTACCGTTGGTGGTTGCTATTAACAAAATTGATAAGCCAGAGGCTAATTCTGAACGCGTTAAAACTGAATTAGTAGCCGAGCAAGTTGTGCCTGAAGAATATGGCGGTGATGTGCCGTTTATTCCGGTGTCTGCAAAAACAGGCGAAGGTATTGATGCTCTGTTGGAAAACGTGTTGCTCCAGGCTGAAATTCTTGAACTCAAAGCACCTCAAGATGCCCCTGCGCAAGGCTTGGTCATTGAAGCGCGTTTGGACAAAGGTAAGGGTGCAGTTGCAACCGTCTTAGTTCAATCGGGAACGTTAAAGCGTGGCGATATGTTGCTAGCAGGCTCTACTTTTGGTCGTGTGCGTGCAATGTTAGATGAAAACGGCAAACCTTGTAATGAGGCGGGCCCATCCATTCCGGTCGAGATTCAAGGTTTGGCGGAAGTTCCTGCTGCAGGCGAGTCTGTCCAAGTGGTTGCTGATGAGCGCAAAGCCCGTGAAATCGCCTTGTTCCGTCAAGGTAAGTTCCGTGATGTGAAGTTAGCAAAACAACAGGCAGTCAAACTTGAGACCATGATGGAAAACATGGGTGAAGGCGCAATTGAAGCCAAGTTGTTGCCATTGATTATTAAGGCGGATGTACAGGGCTCTCAAGAAGCGTTGTCACAATCCTTGCTAAAACTCTCTACACCAGAGGTCAAGGTGCAAATCGTCCATGCAGCTGTGGGCGGCATTACTGAGACCGATGTGAACTTAGCGGTAGCCTCTAAGGCGGTGATTATTGGCTTTAATTCACGCGCTGATGCTGCTGCCCGTAAGTTAGCTGAAAACAATGGCGTTGATATTCGTTATCACAACATTATTTATGACGCCGTTGATGAAGTGAAATTGGCCCTGGGTGGTATGTTGACTCCAGATAAGAAAGAAGAAATTACCGGTCTTGTTGAGATTCGTCAGGTCTTCTTGGTATCAAAAGTGGGTGCAATTGCAGGTTGCTTGGTCGTAGACGGTATTGTGAAGCGCACTTCAAGCGTTCGTCTCTTGCGTGACAACGTTGTGATTTGGTCTGGTGAGCTCGATTCACTCAAGCGCTTTAAAGATGATGCGAAAGAGGTTCGTGCTGGCGTTGAGTGCGGACTCTCACTCAAAGGCTATAACGATATTAAAGAAGGTGATCAGTTAGAGGTGTTTGAGGTGACTGAGGTTGCCCGCTCACTCTAAGTGATTGAATATGCATAAGACTAGTCCACATCGGAACCAGCGTCTTGCTGATCAAATTCAGCGAGACCTGGCCGAGCTCATTCCTCGTGAATTGCGCAGCTCAAGCTTGGGCTTAATTACTTTGCAAAGTATTGAGCTCTCACCAGATTTGGCTCACGCTAAAGTATTCTTTACCGTATTGGGTGCTGAGCCTGAGCATGCGTTAAAAGCGTTGCAAGAAAAAGCAGGTTATTTGCATTCATTATTGTTTAAGCGTTTGCATATTCATACTGTGCCTACTTTGCACTTTCACTATGACAACTCGGTAGAGCATGGCATAGAGATGTCTCGATTGATTGATCAAGCTATTGATAGCGATCGAAGTGATCAATCGAGCGAGAATTCATAAACATGTCTACGCGTATTGATGGTGTAGTGTTGCTGGATAAGCCACTGGGGATGAGTTCTCAGGGTGCAGTGACTGCAGTCAAGCGTGCTTTTCATGCTGACAAAGCAGGACATACTGGCACTCTAGATCCAATGGCAACAGGTCTGTTGCCCATCTGCCTCGGGGAGGCGACCAAATATTCGCAAGACCTGCTTGATGCCGATAAAACATATATCGCACAAATCAAATTTGGCGCTCGTACTGATACGGGGGATGCTGAAGGTTCAATCATCGAAGAAAAGCCTTTGCCAGTATTTGAAACTGCCGGTGCTCTGCAAGCAGCTTTAGATGCCTTGCTCACACAATTTACTGGTCATATAGTTCAATTGCCGCCCATGTATTCTGCGTTAAAGCGTGATGGCAAACCTCTCTACGAATATGCTCGAGCAGGAATTGAATTGGAGCGCACTCCACGAGAGATTACGATTCATAGAATTGCTTGGACCAATATTCAGTGGCCTGAAGCTACTCTAGAAGTGACATGCAGTAAGGGTACATATATACGCGTACTTGCGGAAGATATTGGTCATGCATTAGGTTGTGGCGCGCATTTAGTGGGACTCAGAAGAACAGAAGTAGGGCATCTTAGTCTTGAGCATGCATTTACTTTAGATTCCATTCAAAAGAATGTACATGACAGCTCTAGCTATATTCTCCCGGTGGATGCGTTACTGCAAACTTTGCCTCACTTAACTGTTGATGAGCAGCAGGCTAAACGCTTGGAGATGGGGCAAAGAGTGCCACTCAATTTACCTTCCATTGAGTCGTTGGTGCGCATCTATCGTGCAACGGCTGCACCCCATAACTTTATCGGCACTGCTGACTGGCGCTCTGGGGTATTGCATCCCAAGCGACTGATTTCGCAAGCCTAATAGACCCTTTAGAACGAATTACTTAAACCTTTTATTTTTTAACTTTAGAAGCTTCAAATGACTAAACGCGCACTACGTAACATCGCCATCATCGCTCACGTTGACCATGGCAAAACCACACTCGTTGACCAGCTATTGCGTCAATCGGGCACGTTCCGCTCCAATGAAAAGATCGCCGAACGAGTCATGGACTCAAATGATCTTGAAAAAGAGCGTGGTATTACGATTTTGTCCAAAAACTGTGCAGTCGAATATGACGGCACGCATATTAATATCGTTGATACCCCAGGGCACGCAGACTTTGGTGGCGAGGTAGAGCGTGTGCTATCGATGGTTGATGGCGTTCTGTTGTTGGTGGATGCTGTTGAAGGCCCAATGCCACAGACTCGCTTTGTTACCAAGAAAGCATTGGCATTAGGCTTAAAGCCTATTGTGGTGATTAACAAAGTTGACCGTCCAGGCGCTCGCACTGATTACGTGATCAATGCTACTTTTGAGTTGTTTGATAAGTTGGGTGCAACTGAAGAGCAGTTGGACTTTCCGGTGGTCTATGCCTCTGGTTTGAATGGTTATGCTGGATTAACGGATGATGTTCGTTCAGGTGATATGCGTCCGCTATTTGATGCTGTACTCAAGCATGTACCAGTCCGTGACGATAACCCTGATGGTCCTTTGCAATTGCAAATTACCTCCATTGAATACAGCACCTATGTTGGCAAGATCGGTGTTGGCCGCGTGAATCGTGGCACGGTTAAGCCAGGCATGGATGTGGTGTTTATGGATGGCCCAGATGGCGCGCAACGCAAAGGTCGCATCAATCAAGTATTGAAATTCCGCGGTTTAGAGCGTGAGTTAGTGGAAGAGGCACAAGCAGGCGACATCGTTTTAGTAAACGGTATTGAAGACTTGGCGATTGGAACCACGATCTGCGCTCCAGACGTTCCAGAGGCATTGCCGATGCTCAAGATTGATGAGCCTACCTTAACCATGAACTTTATGGTGAACACTAGTCCATTGGCTGGACGTGAAGGAAAGTTTGTTACTAGCCGTCAGATTCGTGAGCGTTTAGAACGTGAACTGAAATCCAATATGGCATTGCGTGTCAAAGATACGGACGACGATACAGTATTTGAAGTATCTGGTCGTGGTGAGTTACATCTGACAATTTTGGTGGAAACCATGCGCCGTGAAGGTTATGAGTTAGCTGTCTCACGACCACGGGTAGTTTTCCATGAAGAAAACGGCGTGAAGATGGAGCCATATGAAAATTTAACGGTTGACGTTGAAGACACCACCCAGGGAGCGGTGATGGAAGACTTGGGTAAGCGTAAGGGTGAGTTGTTGGATATGGTGAGTGATGGCAAAGGTCGTACACGTCTTGAATATCGTATTCCAGCTCGCGGTTTGATTGGTTTTCAGGGTGATTTCATGACCATGACTCGTGGTAATGGATTGATGAGTCATACATTTGATTCATATGCGCCTGCCAAAGAGGGTATTTTGGGTGAACGCCATAATGGCGTGTTGATTAGCCAGGATGACGGTGATGCGGTTGCGTACGCCCTATGGAAATTGCAAGATCGTGGTCGTATGTTTGTTAGCCCTGGCGATCCATTGTATGAAGGCATGGTCATTGGTATCCATAGTCGTGACAATGATTTGGTGGTAAACCCAATTAAAGGTAAGCAGTTAACCAACGTGCGCGCTTCTGGTACGGATGAGGCAGTTCGTTTAGTTCCGCCGATTGCTTTAAATCTAGAATATGCCGTTGAATTTATCGATGACGATGAATTGGTTGAAGTAACTCCAAAGAGTATTCGTATTCGTAAGCGCTATCTTAAAGAGCATGAGCGCAAAAAAGCTTCGCGCGAGTAAGCGCATTTAAGCTTCACAACAAAAGTCACCTACGGGTGGCTTTTGTTCTTCCATGTTCATGCTACCGATAATTTTTTAGAATACCTACCCAATAAATGAACCACATATTGCCCTCCATTGAACAACGCCTTGCTCAAGAGTTATCCGCAAAATCTAATCAAGTTGCTGCCGCCATTACGCTTTTGGATGAGGGTGCGACGGTTCCCTTTATCGCTCGCTATCGTAAAGAAGCGACTGGGGGGCTTGATGATGCTCAGTTAAGACTTCTTGAAGAGCGATTAACCTATCTAAGAGAGTTGGAGGAGCGTCGGAAAACCATAGTGTCTTCTATTGAAGAGCAGGGCAAGATGACGCCTGAGCTATTAAAGTTCATCATGCTGGCTGAAGACAAGACGCGATTAGAAGATTTGTATTTGCCGTATAAGCCTAAGCGCAGAACGAAGGCACAGATCGCTCTTGAGGCGGGTTTAGAGCCTTTGGCAAATGACCTCCTAACAAACCCACAACTGGCTCCTGAGGTTGAAGCGGCAAAATATATTAGGGAGGCCTTTAAAACTGAGCAGGGCGATAACGCTGGAGTGCCTGATACAAAAGCAGCCCTGGAGGGTGCTCGTCAAATACTCATGGAGCGATTTGCCGAAGATGCGGCACTGGTTCAATCTTTGCGGTCCTATCTGCAAGACCATGGGGTGGTAGAGTCCAAGGTCATTGCTGGCAAGGAACAAGAAGGTGAAAAATTTGCCGATTACTTTGACTATTCAGAACCGATTAAAGCAATTCCATCCCATCGTGCACTAGCATTATTTAGGGGTCGTCGCGAACAAATATTGATGGTCACGTTAAGACTAGATACTGAGGAAGAGAAGCCAAAGTGGGACGCACCACATAATCCGTGCGAATCTCGTATTGCACAGCATTTCAAGATTAAAAATGAAGGTCGTCCGGCTGATGCGTGGTTGGCTGATACCGTTCGTTGGACATGGCGAGTGAAGTGCTCATTGCATCTAGAGTCAGAGCTCATGACTGCGCTGCGTGAACGTGCAGAAACAGAAGCGATTCATGTCTTTGCGCGAAATTTGAAAGATCTTTTGCTTGCCGCCCCGGCTGGCCCTAGGGTGACTATTGGTTTGGATCCCGGGATGCGTACTGGAGTGAAGGTTGCTGTAGTTGATGCAACGGGCAAAGTAGTGGATACCGATGTGATTTATCCACATCAACCAAAAAATGATTGGGCAGGCTCACTATTGACGCTCGCTAGGTTGGCGGAAAAACATCAAGCTACATTAATATCGATTGGTAATGGCACGGCTTCGCGTGAGACCGATAAGCTTGCACAAGACTTGATTAAGGCAAAACCAGAGCTTGGCCTGACAAAGATTGTTGTCTCAGAGGCAGGTGCTTCCGTTTACTCAGCATCTGAGTATGCTTCAAAGGAATTGCCTGGGATGGATGTATCACTCCGAGGTGCGGTATCCATCGCACGTCGCCTACAAGATCCGCTAGCTGAACTTGTCAAAATCGATCCAAAATCGATTGGAGTAGGGCAGTACCAGCATGATGTGATGCAAACGCAATTGGCAAAATCATTGGTGGCAGTAGTAGAAGATTGTGTCAATGCCGTAGGCGTAGACGTGAATACTGCTTCGGCGCCATTGCTGGCGAGGGTTTCTGGTCTGAGTGCGACCGTTGCTGAAGGTATCGTCGCGTACCGAGATAGCAAAGGGGCATTTAAATCAAGAATGGATCTTAAGAGCGTGCCTCGCTTGGGAGAAAAAACCTTTGAGCAAGCTGCGGGATTTTTACGCATTATGAATGGGCAGGATCCACTGGATGCATCTGCGGTGCATCCCGAATCCTATCCATTGGTTGAGAAAATTTTGAAAGATATAAAAAAGGGTGTCAAAGAAGTGATTGGTGATACCTCACTTCTCAAGTCACTCTCTCCAGAGAAGTATGCCGATAGTCAGTTTGGGGTGCCAACTGTCACCGACATTCTGAAGGAACTAGAAAAGCCTGGACGCGATCCTCGACCAGAATTTACTACCGCTACCTTTAAAGAAGGGATTGAAAAGATCAGCGATCTTAAGGCGGATATGATTTTGGAGGGAGTGGTAACGAACGTGGCTGCCTTTGGCGCATTTGTGGATATTGGAGTGCATCAAGATGGTTTGGTTCATATATCTGCGCTCTCAAATACCTTTGTGAAGGATCCCCACAATGTCGTCAAGGCCGGTCAAGTGGTGAAGGTTAAGGTCATTGAAGTGGATGAGAAGCGTAAGCGCATTGCTCTGACGATGCGATTAAATGATGAGGTTTCTAAGTCTGTTGCAAAGCCTGAGCGCAGTGCTGCTTCACGACCCAAACATCAAGAGCCTAGAAAAGCACCTGAAGAGAGAAGGCAGGCCGCCCCTATGAATAATGCCATGGCAATGGCTTTGGCAAAGCTGAAGAAGTAGTATTGGAGGCATGAGAGTAGTTAATTCTGAAGGGGTATCAGGATCGCGGGTTTATTTGCCTGCTGATCAAACTCATGCCAATTTACTTGCGTTTTTTATTGCCCAATTTCCGCATATTGATGCGGATGAGTGGAAACAACGTTTTGCGGATGGGCAAATTTTAGATGACGAGGGTTTGCCACAACAGGCAGATGATCCTTATCAACCTAATACACATTTAATCTACTTTAGAAGATTGGCACGTGAGCCTCATATTCCATTTGAAGAGCACATTCTTTTCCAGGATGAGCATCTTGTCGTGGCGGATAAGCCGCATTTCTTGCCAGTAACGCCTAGCGGGCTCTATCTACAGCAAACCCTCTTAAATCGCTTAAGAAAGAGGACGCAAATATCCACTTTAAGTCCCATTCATCGCATTGATCGGGATACTGCCGGCGTGGTCATCTTTTCGGTTCGACCGGATGAGCGGGCGCAATACCAAAATCTATTTCGAGATCGTGTAGTTCAAAAAACCTACGAAGCTATTGCTCCTTATGTCGCGTCATTAGCTAAGCAATTGCCAATGACGTATGAAAGCCGCTTAGAAGAGTCTGAACATTTTTTGCAGATGCGAGAAGTTGCGGGTGAAAACAATGCAGATACGTGTATTGAATTACTGGAAGTAAAGAATCCCTGGGCTCGGTATCGCTTAAAACCAGGCAGTGGCAAGAAGCATCAACTGCGATGCCACTTAAATGCTCTAGGAGCTCCCATTAAAAACGATCAGATCTACCCTGTTTTGACACCCTATCAAGAGTTTGAGTTAGATTTTTCAAAGCCTTTGCAATTGTTGGCAAAAGAAGTGGTCTTTGTAGATCCCATTACAAAAGAAATGCGCAAATTTAGGAGTGAGCAAGAATTAAGATTATGATGATAGATAGATACTGATGAATCAATGAGATGAATTAAGCCAAAGGAGGCGTTTGTAATGAGTAATGAAGAATTAGGACCAGATGGATTGCCTGGCCACGATTATTTTTTAGATGCTGTTAATCATATTGATGAGGCAGTGAAAAACAACACGATTGCTATTGGTGCTGCTAAGGGAATTGTCTTTAGTCTTGTTGAAACGCTTGGGGCAATGGTCGGAGACCCGGATCTGCCCAATCATCTGAAGTCAGGTTATATGGGAGCTCTTGATTTGGCTGCCGAACTTGAAGCAAAGTTAGATAAAAAACGCTAGATTGATTTTGCACTACTTGATAGGTGATATAAGGGCAACGAAGGTTGCCCTTACTTATTGTCTGGTTGGATTTAAAATAACGCTTCAATGCTATTGATTCAATGTCCATGACAAATATTTCTCAGAAGCGCCTTGCCGTGGCTCCCATGATGGAGTGGACCGATCGTCATTGCCGCTCTTTTCATCGCGCTTTAACTAAAAAGGGTGTTCTCTATACCGAGATGGTCACCACCGGCGCATTAATACATGGAGATGTGCCCCGTCATTTAGATTATTCGCATGACCAACATCCAGTGGTATTGCAATTGGGGGGATCAGAGCCTGCCGATCTAGCAAAGTCTGCAGAATTGGCGCAGCAGTGGGCTTACGATGAAATTGACCTTAACTGTGGCTG
>NZ_JAHBAK020000039.1 GCF_018500155.2 Polynucleobacter sp. | reverse complement strand
TGCTCTAACCCCAAGTTCATTGACAACTTCGCCATCAACGGTGACCAAGCCTTGCTCAATATAAGAGTCTGCCTCACGTCTTGAGCACAAGCCTAGCTCCGAGAGTAATTTAGAAACTCGAACTTTTTCTTCCATGGTTTTTTCTAAAGTAGTGATACCAGTCGATGACTTTATGTGTCATCAAATGTAGTAATAATTGTTATTAGGTGCGCACGATATGAACGCTACAAGGGGCCTCTTCAACAATTTTTGTCATCGAGGTTCTCCAAGGGGTAACCTTATTTGGTAGTTTATGTGATGCTCCGATCATGATAAGTGAGGCATCATTATCTTTTGCAAACTCAACGATTCGTGAAGCTGGATCCATGGCTTCAAGGACGTGATAAGAAATACGTTCAGGTGGAAGCTTTAATGGCTTGGCCCAATCCATGAGTTGCACTAAGTGACCACGCACAATACCGCTGGCGGTTTCTTTTTCTTGGTTGCCCTCAAAAGTCGGTGTGCTACTAATTGTGCTGATACAAACAAGACGACTTTCTGGATAAGCCAACAATAATTTTTTTGCTGTTAATTGCATCCGTTCGCGAAGATCTTCATCAGATTGACGCGTATCAATCGCTGCAATCATGAGAGGAGCTTCATAATCGCCCATGCTCGGCCTAGGGCTTGGGGATGGCTCATAGCCGGCCGCCTTAAACATGCCCTTCAGGTTTTGCCAAAAGCTTGGGGGCTCTACTCGATCAGCGCGTGCCGTCAGTGTTACGCCTTCAGGATCGCGCAAAACTTGGCGTAACCGAGCGGCGCTTTGATAGCGATCGGCTGCCCGTGGCTCTAAGCATCTAAGAACTACTTCTTGAAGCCAGCGCGGAATTTCGCGTCGGATAGCACGTGGCGGAAATGGCTCTGCCCACATACGTCTTCGCAAGCCACTCATAGTCTGAGGGTTGCCAAAGGGTAATTCGCCGGTGAGCAATTCATACATGATTGCGCCGATAGAATAAATATCACTTCGAGAATCAGAGCGAATGCCAGCAACTTGTTCTGGTGAGATGTATGGTGCAGAACCGACGCCTTTACGCATTTCTTCGGCCAGCAAGTCTGGATAGCGAGCGTGATGCGACAAACCAAAATCAATGATGGTTAACTTGCCTTTGTCATCAATGAGAATATTTTCTGGCTTGATGTCGAGGTGAATAGCATCTTGAGAGTGTAGGGACTGCACTGCTTGCGCGAGATCTGCGCCGATCTTGACTACCTCATCAATCGAAAATACTTTGCCTTCTTTAATGAAGTCTTCTAAGGGGCGCCCTTCAACCCTTTCCATTGCGATATATGGACGTGTTGCCATGTTGCCAGCACCTAAAAATTTAGGCACATAAGGGCTTTTGAGTGAGCGCAAAATAGTTAGCTCAGTTTCAAAACCAATCAAACTTTCGACAGGCTGATCCTTACCAACGCGCGGAATTTTAAGCAGAATCGGAACATCGATGCCTTCTTTAGTTGCGGTGAATAGACTGGCCATTCCGCCACGATGAACTTCTTTGCCGATGACAAAGCCATCAATGACTTTGCCCTCCTGAAAGATGTCATCAACCGCTTGAATATCAGTATTAATTGCCATTCAATTATTTGCCTGTAATTAAGCGATTGGCTAATTCTTCTGGCAATCCGGCACGGCGAACTTTTTCTGCTGCAGAAAAATGATCGTAAGGGACGCGGTGAAAGGTCAGTACTTCAGCTCCTGGTTCAAAAACTGCAAAACATGCTTCAGGATTTCCGTCTCGAGGTTGACCAAGCGATCCAACCACCCCTACCCATTGTCGATGACGCAACACAGGAATCTCATCACCAGGGCGCGGTGAAAAACGAATTAATTTCCCAACGGCACTTTGATAAAAGAGGGCTTGTTCGTGCGCATGTCCAACAAAGGTATAGCTCTTTCCAGAGTTTTGTGCGCACCTCCATGCACTCATGCTGTCTGTGACATAGTTCCAGTTTGCTGGATTATGTGCTGAAGCATGCACGAAGCATATATTTTCTTCGTGAAGAATTAAGGGAAGATTTTTTAGAAATTGAACATGGCTATCATTGAGCTGAGCTTTGGTCCATTCGATAGCGGCATTAGCATGGGCATTCATTTGGTTGCGACTATCTTTAAAAATAGCTTCATCATGATTGCCTAGTAATGCAATCGCTTTTTTAGATTCGACTAAATAGGCAATGCGCTCAATGAGAGCTACAGGATCAGCGTTATAGCCAACTAGATCCCCTAGGAACACCATGCGGTTTACTCCTAGTTCTTCTGCTTTACTCATGCAGGCCTCAAAAGCCTCGAGATTGCTATGAAGATCGGCAAATAGCCCAATACGTTCTGTCATCTTCTAATGATAGGGCAAAAGCCCCTTACTTAGAAGGGTTGTAGGGGTTAGCCTCTTGATTTGGTCGGTTTTTAAAGCGCTTATGCACCCAATAATATTCAGCTGGGCGAAGCCGAATTTCTTTTTCAAAATATTGGTTTAAGAGCGCCGTATCTGTTTTTGGATCATTGCTGGGAAAATTTTCCAGCGGCTTGCTGATTTCGCATAGATATCCAGATTCATCAGGCTTCAGTGTGGTGAGCATCATGCAAACATCTGCGCCCGTAATTTTAGCTAACCGAGAAATGGTTGTGATGGTGTTTGTTTCAATACCAAAAAAAGGCACAAACTCAGAATCCTTAAGACCTAAATCGACATCTGGCGCGATGATGATGAAATCGCCGTTTCGAATTTCTCGGATGATGGCTTTAGCATTGCCCTGACGATCAATAGAGTTGCCCCCAAAGCGGTTGCGCCATTCAATCATTTTTTGATTAAAGAATGGATTTTTCATTCTCTGAAAAAATCCAGAGGTGCGTGGCCACCCCATTTTTTTAGCAAGCGCACTCAAAATAATGCTTCCTTCAATTCCAGTGAAATGCATATTCACCAAAATGCGTGGTTTGCGGTTTGTAAGATCCACAGCGGATTTCACTTCAATCATATTGCTTAATTGATTTTCGCTGCCGCGCCAAATAATGCTTTTTTCTACCAAGCTACGACCAAGCAAGCGCCAATGTTTTTTGCTGAGAACATCAATTTCTGTTTCATCTAGCTTGGGAAAGCACATCCGAAGGTTGATTTTTACAACGCGATTTCTATCTCCCGAAATCCTAGCAGCCATGTAGCCTAAGCCATGGCCTATGGATACTAAAAGCTTGTATGGCACTAGAGCCAGGAGTGTTACAAAAACAACCCCTGCATGATTAGATAGGTATTTAAGCAAGCAGGAACTACTCGATTTCGTAGCGCTTGATGGATTTGGAGTAGCGTTCAAGCATTTCTTCCGTGGAGCTGCTTGACATGCCCAAATCATTTACCAAACCAGTCTCTAGTCGATATGCCCAACCATGAACAGTTAAATTTTGTCCGCGTGCCCAAGCATCTTGAACAATGGTCGTTTCACAAACGTTCACTACTTGTTCGATGACATTGAGCTCGCATAGTCTATCTTGGCGTTTTGGGGTTGGGATAACATCCCCTAAATAACGTTCATATTTTTGATGTACATCTTTAACATGGCGTAACCAATTATCAGCAAGGCCTACACGTCTGTCAGTTAGTGCGGCGTGTACACCGGAGCAACCATAGTGCCCAACTACTAATATGTGCTTCACCTTCAGCAAGTCGATTGCGAATTGAATCACTGATAAACAATTTAAATCAGTGTGCACAACGACGTTCGCAACGTTTCGGTGTACAAACAACTCGCCTGGCAATAAATTGACGATGTCATTCGCTGGGACCCTGCTGTCAGAGCACCCTATCCACAGGTATTCAGGGGCCTGCTGGGAGACTAAGCGCTTGAAGAAATCGGCATCTTTTGCCACCATGCTCTCTGCCCAGGTGCGATTATTTTTAAAGAGTTGCTCTAGGGCTTGAGAATTTTTGTGTGGCATGGGATTAAGTTTAAAGTACTTTGATGACACCCATTTGGATAAAAAAGACCCCCAAGGGGCTCACCCTTGATTTGCATTGTCAACCGGGCGCAAAACAAACAAAAGTTTTAGGCCAGCATGGCGAATGCTTAAAAATTTCATTGCAAGCGCCGGCAGTGGAAAACAAGGCAAATGAGTTCCTTTTGGCTTGGTTATCTAAACAGCTCAAAATTCCCCAGAAACAGATTCAGTTGATTTCGGGTCAAAATGGTCGAAAAAAACGGCTTCTCATATTGGGCGACGCTACAACTGAGCAATTAGAAAATGCGCTTTGTCCATAAAATTGCTGCAATATAAATCGTGCGGCCAGCTGCGAAGCTCCCGGGGCCCCATAAACTGTTTATGATGGAGTTAGAGGCCCAGCTAGGGTTTATGTGGATATAGTCCGGAGAATATCGTATGAATAGCTTTATAAAGTGGCTGCTAAGCCTTGTTTTAATTGGCTTAGTAGCTATTTCAGCCTATACGTGGCTAATGCTTACGTGGAGCTATGGCAGCGGGGAAAGGGCTGGTTATGTGCAGAAATTTTCCAAAAGAGGATATATTTGCAAAACTTGGGAGGGTGAGTTAGCAATGGTTTCGATGCCTGGAACCATGTCAGAAAAATTCCTCTTTACGGTGCGTGATGATGCTGTGGCGCAAAAAATAAATGCTAACTTAGGAAAAAAAGTCGCTCTAAAATACGATCAGCACATTGGATTGCCGACAACATGTTTTGGAGACACTGAATATTTTGTTTCTGGTATTGAAGTGCTAGAAGAGTAATTTGTAGTAGTTTTAAAAATTGTTGTTACTTAGCTTTATTTTTGTATTTTTTTATGGTTAAAATCATGTAAGCGCAATGTGCGCCGACATCAATATTTATAAGGAGCTTCACTTGAACAAAGCCGAACTAATCGCAGCGATTGCTGACGACGCGGAGATCTCTAAAGCTAAAGCAGAATTCGCTTTGAATTCTGCTATTGAGAACATCATCAAAGCTGTTACTAAAGGTGATTCAGTACAACTGATTGGCTTTGGTACTTTCGCATCTGGTAAGCGCGCTGCACGTATGGGCCGTAACCCAAAAACTGGCGAGCCACTCAAAATTGCAGCTGCAAAAACTGTTAAGTTTTCTGCTGGTAAAGCATTTAAAGATTCAGTTAACAAGCGTAAGAAGTAATTCTTCCTTAGTTATTAAAAAAGCCCGGCATGCCGGGCTTTTTTATTGCTTTCAATTTGCTTGCGCTAACCTACGACTGCTCAAAGATTAGCTTTGTACCAATCGTCTGTGACGATGAATACTCATCAAAATTCCAGCGCCAAATCCCAAGGTAACTAAAGCAGTGCCACCATAACTAATAAACGGAAGTGGTACACCAACCACAGGTAGTAATCCACTCACCATGCCAATATTCACAAATGCATAAGTAAAAAATATTAGAGTAATTGCCGCACCTAGTAATCGAGTAAATAAATTGGGAGCGCTCGCAGAGATTGCTAGGCCACGTTTAATCAAAGCAAAAAATAGCGCAAGCAATAAAAGATTGCCGACCAGCCCAAACTCTTCTGAATACACTGCAAAAATAAAGTCGGTATGTTTTTCTGGAATGAACTCTAAGTGAGCTTGGGTTCCTTGAAACCAGCCTTTGCCAAAAAAGCCACCAGAGCCAATTGCAATCATGGATTGAATGGTATGAAAGCCCTTGCCAAGTGGATCGCTGCTGGGATCTAGCAAGGTACAAACACGATGCTTTTGATAGTTGTGAACAAAAGGCCATGCAACATCATGTGCACAGATCGTATTGCCAAAAATAATAATCAGCAGAACACCTATGGCCCCAAGAATCACAAAAGGCAAAATCCACTTCCAGGGTAAGCCGGCCAAAATAATGACGTAAAGTCCAGCAGCAAAAACTAATAAGGCAGTGCCAAGATCAGGTTGACGCGCAATTAAAAAAACGGGAATAGCCAAAATAACTCCTGCTACTGCGTAGTCCCAAGTTTTTTGAATGCCCTCGCGTTTTTGAAAGTACCATGCCAGCATGAGTGGCATAGCTATCTTCATGATTTCAGATGGTTGTATGACTACCCCAATATTGAGCCAGCGGCGCGCACCTTTTTTAATTAAGCCAAATGCAGCGACAGCAACTAGCAGCACAACTCCAATTCCATAAATCCAAACCGCGCCCATCTCTAACCACTTTGGAGGAATGCGAGAGACCAGCCACATCACTACAAACGACAATGCAAGATTGCGTAATTCATCGGCAATTTGTACAGGTGTATTTTGACTTGCTGAAATAAAAGTAAAAAATCCGACAGCCGCTAAGCCAAGCAAAATAAAGCCTAACTGGCGATCTAATCCAGCAAAAAAACTAAAAAATAGCGTTTGGATTTTCTTTAAGGGGCTCTTTTCCATTCAGGAATCTCCTTAGGCCACTTGCCCTCAATGTAGAAGTCCAACGCTTTGCGTGCAATCGGCGCTGCATATTGTGCACCAAAACCAGCATTTTCTACCACCATGGCAATGACAATGGTTGGTTTATCAGCTGGCGCAAATGCAATGTACAAAGCGTGATCGCGTAAAAATTCTGCCGTTGCTCCATGCTTATATTCTTTGGAGTTCAGACTAAATACCTGTGCTGTTCCAGTCTTTCCGCCGGCGACATAACCTGCACCTTTAAACGCTGTTGCAGAAGTTCCAGATACGTTTACCTCGACCATAGCCTTTTTAATCACTTCAATATTTTCTGGGCTCAGTTCGATACGATAGCTCTCTTTAGGGGTTGTAAGCACGCGATTACGAGTAAACGGATCTTCAATGGCTTTTACCAGGTGGGGCTTCATTACTACACCATTGTTAGCAAGGTTTGCCATTGCGTGCGAAAGTTGCAAGATAGTAAATGCGTTATAGCCCTGCCCAATGCCAAGCGAAATGGTTTCGCCCTCATACCATTTTTGTTGTTCAGGTTTTTTGAAAGTATTTTTTTTCCATTCAGTAGATGGCAATACTCCGCGCGCTTCGCCCTGTAAATCAATTCCAGTGATTTGACCAAAACCAAAAGGCTTCATAAAGTCATGCATCATATTTACGCCCATATCACGAGCAAGCAAATAATAGTAAGTGTCGCAAGACTCAACAATCGATTTTTGCATGTCAACAATGCCATGGCCGCCCTTCTTGTCATCTCGGAAAGTATGATTTCCAAAATCAAAATATCCAGGATCCGATATCGTTTGTGAGGGCGTGCGTTTTTTATTTTCAAGTGCTGCAAGCGCCATGAATGGTTTATATGTAGAGCCTGGAGGATAAATACCTTTGAGTGGGCGGTTATAGAGCGGCTTTTGTGGAGAATCATTGAGCTCTTTCCAGGTAACCGAATCAATCCCTTCAACAAAATCATTGGGGTTGAAGTTGGGTTTCGAAACAAATGCCAAAATATCGCCAGTTTCTGGCTCAATTGCTACAAATGCACCCCGAAAATTTCCATATAACTGTTCAACGAGATACTGCAGTTTGATGTCTACAGACAACACAATATTTTTGCCTGGCACTGAAGGTGAACTTGATAGAGTGCGTACTGGCTTGCCGCCCGCGGTAATTTCCACCTGATCGTATCCTGGTACGCCGCGCAATACCGATTCGTAACTTTGTTCTAGGCCAATCTTGCCGACATATTGAATTCCCGGTAGAAACGATGCCTGTAAAGCATCTGGATCATCAGCTTTAGAGTTTTCAATTTCAGCTTGCATGCGTTCCTTATCGCGCTGAGAGACGCGGCCGATATAGCCAACTAGGTGAGAGGCTAACTCGTTATATGGGTATTCACGAAAGCTTCTGGCTCGGATCTCTACGCCTGGAAAGCGATAGCGGTTTGCCATGAAGCGAGCGGTTTCAGCTTCATTGAGCATAGAGCGCAGAGGGATGGTTCCCATATTGCGCGAGTCCTCCAAAGAGCGCTTGAAATTGCGTTTATCTCTAGGGGAGATGTCGATGATTTCTGAGAGCTCGCTAATTAGTTGATCTACATTACCTTTCACTTCTTCAGCATTAACGTCCAATGTCAATGCTGAATAATTGCGCCCAATCACAATACCATTGCGATCAATAATGAGCCCGCGGTTAGCTGGTGCTGGAACAATAGCAATGCGATTGCTTTCTGCTAGCAAAGCATACTTGCCATGACTCACGAGTTGCAACCAAACTAACCGCGTGACAAGTAGTAAAAAACAAAATGTAACAAATAAGGTCGCAATATGAATGCGTTCCTGAAAAGTATCGAGGTCAGGCTTTTTGAAAGAGACCATGCAGCTTCTTAGAGCGGTCGATTGTGATCAACGTCGATTGGTCGACGTTGTGGCGCCAGTAGAACGCGGGTAGCAAGCGGCCAAAGGAGCGCTTCAATCAGCGCTTGAATAGCACCCGTTAATGCCCACCAGTACAGCTCACCACTCAATATCCAATGAACTAGCACGGGGAATAAGGAGACTAGCAAAAAGATTGGCAGTAAATGTAAAGCTTGCGAAACCACTGTAAGAGCTACTATGCGTCGGTGCCACGAGATTGCAATATAGGCAACCAGTGAGTAGGTAAAGGCATGCAGCCCTAATAGATCAGAGTTATGCACATCCATCAACAAGCCAAATACAAAAGCCCAAATAACTCCGACATATCGATGCTGATGAATATTCCAAAACACTATACAAAGAATTAGCCAGTCTGGAACCCAACCATAATTACCAATGGGTAAGAGGTTGAGCATGAGTGCGCAAAATAGGCTGAAATAAATAAACAGCGGATTGACTGGCCGCAGAATATATCCACTTTGAAAGTCGATCATTGCATACCTCGAGATCGAGTTTGGCGACGGCCCGGAGTATTAGTAAGTGGCGCGCCATTGGCAGATTTATTCAGAGTAGGTGCCTTTGCGTCAAATTGAGGGTCATACAACAATGCTAGCGCTTGACGATAGCGATTGACCGCGGCTACTGGCACACAAAATACGTTAGAGGAGTTTTTGTCTATATTGCGCTCTATTTTGCTAATCACTGCTACAGCAAAGCCTGGAGGGTAAACACCGTCAATTCCTGAGGTCAATAAAATATCTCCGACCTCTAGATCACTTGCCACGGGCAGGTAGCGTAACTCAAGAGGGTTTCCTCGCCCAGTTCCAAAAACGGCTGCTCTCAACCCATTTCGAGCGACTTGAACAGGGACGGCAAAATCGCGATCCTCTAAAAGAGATACTTCCGCAGACCGCTCATACAAGCGCACGACCTGTCCCAAAATACCAGCATCGTTAGCGATGGGGTTACCCAACTTTAAACCATCATTACTGCCACGATTAATGACGATTCGTTGTGAAATGGGGTTGGGTGGATTGAACAGAATCTCTACTGGTAGAGTTTTGAACGGCACTTGTTTTTGTAGGGCCATTAACTCGCGCAAGTTTTGATTTTCAACCATTAAAAATTCAGATTGATTGGCGAGCAATGAAAGTTCAGCTTGGCGAACTTTCATGATTTGATTTTCCTGATCAAGAGTTGCGCGTGTGGTGAAGTAATCTGACAATGCTTCAAATGCATTGCGCGGCGCCATCATGACATATTCGAGTGGGCGCAAAATCCAATTCACATTACTGCGAATAGGATCGAGTGCTTTAAAACGAAAATCGATCAGCATCAGAGCGATGCTGATCGACAGACAGACAATCAGTTTAAGTAAGGCCGGAATGCCCTGTCTGAAAAGTGGTGGAGCGCTATGTTGCAATTCCCTAATCGACGTGTATGTCGCTTACTCGTGCGAGAACACTCCGCCCAACTTATCCATGCGCTCAAGTGCAATTCCGCAGCCACGAGCGACGCAAGTTAAAGGATCCTCAGCCACATGGATAGGCAAACCTGTTTCTTCTAGTAATAGACGATCTAGGTCGCGTAGTAAGGCTCCGCCGCCGGTAAGCATCATGCCGCGCTCTGCAATATCCGATGCCAACTCGGGTGGAATCTGCTCAAGCGCTGCTTTAACAGCCGTAACAATTTGATTTAATGGATCAGTGAGCGCTTCCAAAATTTCATTGCTAGTAACAGTAAAGCTACGTGGAATGCCTTCAGATAGATTGCGCCCTTTTACTTCAAGTTCGCGCACTTCAGTACCAGGGAAAGCGGAGCCAATCGTTTTCTTAATTAATTCTGCAGTTTGTTCACCAATCAGCATGCCGTAGTTACGACGGATGTAGTTGGTAATCGCTTCATCAAATTTGTCGCCGCCAACGCGCACAGAGCCTTTGTAAACCATGCCACCCAATGACATGACGCCTACTTCAGTTGTGCCGCCACCAATATCAACAACCATTGAACCAGCTGCTTCAGAAACAGGTAAGCCAGAACCAATTGCAGCAGCCATTGGTTCTTCAATGAGAAATACTTGTGATGCACCAGCGCCTAATGCTGATTCGCGAATGGCGCGACGCTCAACTTGAGTTGAACCGCATGGGACACAAATGATGATGCGTGGACTTGGCTTTAAAAGCTTACTTTCATGCACAAGCTTAATAAATTGCTTGAGCATTTGTTCGGTGATTGTGAAGTCGGCAATCACGCCATCCTTCATTGGGCGGATCGCTTCAATATTTCCTGGAACGCGTCCCAACATCGCTTTTGCTTCTTTTCCAACGGCCAAAATGGTCTTTTTGGCGTTTGGGCCGCCTTCTTGGCGAATCGCCACTACTGAAGGCTCATCGAGGACAATACCCCGCTCACGCATATAAATTAAGGTGTTGGCGGTTCCTAGGTCGATGGCTAGGTCATTAGAAAAGTAGCTACGGAAAAAACCAAACATGATGTAATGGGAAAATAGAAAGTGTTAATGAAAATATATGAGAATGATACTCTAGCGCCCCATGAAACTTGATGATGTCCAGCGCATTGCGCACCTTTCCAGGCTTGAATTAAGTCAGGCAGAAGCCGAGGCAGTTTTGCCTCAATTACAGGCCGTTTTTTCCCTTGTTGAAGAAATGCAAGCTGTTGATACCAGCGGTTTAGAGCCGCTTGCACACCCTATTTTGTTTTTACGCGAATTGGCCCAGCCTATGCGTGTCGATCAAGTCACTGAGTCTGATCAGCGTGCTGCAAATATGCAATCAGCCCCTGCAAAGCAGGATGGTTACTTCCTAGTACCTAGGGTGATCGAATGAGTTGGCACAATACCCCAATAGCTTTGATGGCTAAAGCGCTGGCCGCTAAAGAGGTCTCCAGCAAGGAGCTTACCCAGTACTTTTTGGACCGTATTGAGGCAGGCAAACAGTGGAATGCATACATTGATGTGAATGCTCACTTAAGCTTAGAGCAAGCAAATAAAGCGGATGCACTCATTTCATCTGGTAATGCTGGCAAATTGACCGGCATCCCTGTGGCCCATAAGGATGTGTTCGTTACCAAGGGATGGAAGTCCACTGCAGCCTCCAAAATCTTATCTGGATATCAGAGTCCGTTTGATGCAACGGTGGTGGCTAATCTAGGTATCCCAGACGAAAACCATCCTAATGGCGCCGGTATGGTTTGCTTGGGCAAAACCAATATGGATGAATTTGCCATGGGGTCTTCAAATGAGAATTCTGCCTATGGTCCTGTTTTAAATCCATGGAACAGGGCTCATGTTGCTGGCGGATCTTCTGGCGGTTCAGCCGCTGCAGTTGCTGCTGGCTTAGCCCCCATTGCAACCGGTACAGATACTGGCGGCTCTATTCGGCAACCTGCAGCATTCTGTGGGCTCACTGGCATCAAGCCCACATATGGACGGGTTTCTCGTTACGGCATGATTGCTTACGCCTCCTCTTTGGATCAAGCCGGCCCGATGGGTAAAACGGCCGAAGATTGCGCTTTGTTACTTTCGGCAATGTCGTCACATGATCCAAAAGATTCCACTTCGCTTGCAGACTCTGGTGAAGATTTCGGGCGCTATCTTCATCAAGCGTGGCAGACAGACAATGCAAATCCTGCAAAACCACTAGAGGGCTTGCGCATTGGACTGCCTAAAGAATTTTTTGCAGAAGGTTTGGCTAATGATGTTGCGGCATCCGTCAATGAGGCTGCTAAAACTTTAGAAAGTTTGGGTGCAAAGTTGGTTGAAGTCAGCTTGCCTAAAACCAAGCTTTCTATTCCGGTGTATTACGTTTTAGCTCCAGCCGAAGCTTCAAGTAACTTAAGTCGATTTGATGGTGTGCGATATGGCCATCGTGCAAGTGAATACAAAGATCTTGGCGATATGTATCAAAAATCTCGCACACAAGGATTCGGTGCTGAAGTTAGAAGGCGTATTTTGATTGGTACTTATGTGCTTTGTCATGGCTATTACGACGCATACTACTTACAAGCACAAAAAATTCGCCGCATTATTGCCTCCGATTTTCAAGCAGCGTTTAAAGAGTGTGATGTCATTCTAGGCCCCGTTGCCCCTGATGTGGCCTGGCGCCTAGGTGAGAAATCAAATGATCCTGTGCAAATGTATTTAGAAGATATTTATACCCTCTCTACCAATTTAGCGGGTTTACCTGCAATGAGTGCGCCTTGCGGTTTTAGTGCAAACAATTTACCGATTGGTATGCAACTCATTGGGAACTATTTCTCTGAAGCGCGTTTGTTACAAGTTGCCCATCAGTATCAGCAGGCAACCGATTGGCATTTGCGTTCAGCAAGTGAGGTGGCATGATGCAATGGGAAGTCGTTATTGGTCTTGAGACCCACGCACAACTGCAAACACAATCAAAAATTTTTAGCGGTGCTAGTACACGTTTTGGTGCAGAGCCTAATACACAAGCTTGCGCTGTTGATCTAGCATTGCCTGGTGTATTGCCGGTATTAAATCGTCAAGCCGTTGAGCATGCAATTCGCTTTGGATTGGCGGTTGGGGCAAAAATATCTCCAGCAAGTATTTTTGCGCGTAAAAATTATTTCTACCCAGACTTACCTAAGGGTTATCAAATTAGTCAGTTTGAAATCCCAGTAGTTGTTGGCGGAAAAATTGACATTCTTGTTGGAGATGAAGTTAAGACGGTTGAACTAACGCGTGCGCACATGGAAGAGGATGCCGGCAAGTCTGTTCACGAAGAGGGTTTTATTGGACCTCATGGTGAGCCTTCTAGTGGTATTGATCTGAATCGTGCAGGAACGCCGCTTTTGGAGATTGTTACCGAGCCAGTGATGCGTAGTGCTGCGGAGGCAGTGGCTTATGCCAAAGCACTTCATACATTGGTAGTCTGGTTAGGAGTTTGCGACGGCAATATGCAAGAGGGATCTTTCCGCTGTGATGCCAACGTTTCAGTTCGCCCCAAAGGTCAGACTGAATTTGGTACACGCTGCGAGATTAAGAATTTGAATTCATTCCGCTTCTTAGAAGAGGCTATTCAATATGAAGTGCGACGTCAAATCGAGTTGATTGAAGATGGCGGTACGGTGGTGCAAGAAACACGTCTCTATGATCCCGATCGACAAGAGACCCGCAGCATGCGCAGTAAAGAAGATGCCAACGATTACCGCTATTTTCCTGACCCCGATCTGCTGCCGGTCGTGATTGATGACGCCTGGATCGCCCAGGTTCGAGGCGGGATGCCCGCCCTTCCCGCGCAGCTAAGAGAGCAATGGCAGGGAGAGTTTGGTTTAAGTGCCTACGATACGCAGTTGCTTACTCAAGATCGCGATACTGCCAAAGTATTTGAAGAGCTTTTGGCCATTGTAGGAAAGCCCTTGGCAAAAGCAGCTGCTAATCTGATTGCAGGAGAATTTGCTTCTTCATTAAATCGCGCTGGAATTGCAGCAGCGAATGCACCGCTGAAGGCAACGCATTTGGCTCCCTTATTAACGCGCGTTGCAGATGGCACTATTTCAAACAAGATTGCCAAAGATATTTTTGCAATCCTTTGGGATGAGGCAGTTTCTGGCAAAACCATCAGCACGGTTGATCAAATTATTGACGCTAAGGGACTTAAACAAATTAGCGATAGTGGTGCTCTTGAGGCCATCATTGATCAGGTATTGGCCGCTAATCAAAAGTCCGTTGAGGAGTTTCGCTCTGGTAAAGAAAAAGCTTTTAATGCCTTGGTGGGTCAGATCATGAAGGCCTCACAGGGCAAAGCGAATCCAGGGCAGGTTAATGAGCTCTTGCGCAAAAAGTTGGGCTGAGCAATTAATCTATTAATGAACAGAGTGGAAAGAACGAGATGAGCGCTATTGATCCAAAACAGGCAGAGCAAGAAGAGCTGGTTGCTGAATGGTTGCGTGCAACCCCTGGCTTCTTTGAGCGCTACGCTAGTCTCTTTAATGAGATTCGGATTAAGCATCCCCATGAAGATCGCGCCATCTCTTTGCAAGAGCGTCAGATGACGGTGCTACGCAATCAAAATCAAGAGCTCAATCGTCGTTTAAGCGAAATGTTGCACTTTGGTAGTCGCAACGATAAAACGCAGCAAAGTTTAGTCGCATGGCTATTGCGCTTAATGAAGGCTAACAATAAATCTGATGTTGAGGCAGCCATTACCACGGGCTTGGCAGAAGTCTTTGAAGTCGAGGCAGCGCAGCTGCTCTCGCCTAATTCTGCATTTGGTCCTTGGGTGGATACGCCTTTGTGCGGCTCTGCAAAAGAGTTGGCGGCTGCCAGCTTAGAGCTGCTGGCAAGCCAAACTGATATCTCGCCCGAGTGGCAAAGTATGGTGGCAATCGGTTTGCCATTAGGAAAAAGTGTTGGATTAAGTCAGTCACCAGCAGTGCTGTTGCTTGCGAGTAATGATGAAACTCGTTTTACTGCTGACATGGGTGCGTTTTACCTGCGCCAAATTGCAGAACTCACCGCAGCAGCTTTGGATCGCATCCAGGCTTATGAAGCTAAAGCCGACTGAGCTTCATTCACTCATGCAAGAGTATTTGCATGAGCTTCATGTGTTGCGACAACTTTCAAAACATACGCTGAAAGCGTATGGCATGGATTTGAGCGATTTACAAAATTTTGCGCTTGAGGATGGCGTCGATTTATTGAAAGTGAGTAATGCACACGTACGTCGCTGGGCTGGCCGCTTGCACTCTCAAGAGAAGTCTTCAAGAAGCATCGCTAGAGCACTCTCTGCCTGGCGCGGTTGGTATGAGTGGTTGACTGAAAAAGATGCGCGGCGTGGTGCCGGTGCAGCGAAAGTGGCCAGTCATCTAGTGGCTAATCCGGTGGATGATGTCAAGGCACCTAAGCGACTGAAATCACTGCCTAAAGCGCTCTCTGTTGAGCAGGCTCTAGCTCTGGTTAATCAAGCAGTCAAAGAGGCGGAAGAAAAAAAGGATGATGAGTCTATTCGAGATGCGGCCATTATCGATTTGCTCTATTCCTCTGGCCTACGTTTATCGGAGTTGCTTGGTATCGATGCGATGCAGAGTAAAGAGCGTCAATATGAATCTGCGGGCTGGTTCGATTGGGATGCTGGCGAGGTTACAGTGCTTGGCAAAGGGGGCAAAAGACGCTCAGTACCAGTTGGTGCGCCAGCAATGAAATCTTTGCTGGCTTGGCGCGCAGTACGTGATGCGAAGTCATATGATGAAAAATCTCAGGCCCTATTTTTATCTGCCTCTGGCAAACGACTATCTCCTAGGACTGTGCAGGCGCGCCTTCGTTCTTTAGCAATACGTGCTGGACTACCAACCCACGTGCATCCTCATATGATGCGTCATAGTTTCGCTAGCCACGTTTTGCAATCTTCGCAGGATTTGCGTGCTGTGCAAGAGATGTTGGGGCATGCCAGTATCGCCAGCACCCAAATTTACACATCCCTAGATTTTCAACATTTAGCCCAGGCATACGATAAAGCCCATCCCCGCGCAAAGGCTGGCAAAGACTAAGGAACTAGGTAAGATAGAAGGTTTCCCGCTGGGGAAACGCATGATCAATAGATTTGGATTGGATTATTTATGGCATTAATTCCCGTAACCATTTTGACCGGTTTTTTAGGAAGCGGAAAAACGACTTTGCTAAAACACATCCTCACTGAGGACCATGGCAAAAAAATTGCTGTCATCGAAAATGAATTTGGTGAAGAGAATATTGATAACGATATTTTGGTTCAAGATCACGAAGAAAATATTGTGCAAATGAGTAATGGGTGTATTTGTTGCACCATTCGTGGCGATTTAGTTGAGGCATTAAATGCGCTATGGGAGCAACGCAAAGAGAAAAAAATTCATTTTGATCGTGTAGTGATTGAGACTACCGGTGTTGCTAATCCAGGTCCTGTGGCACAAACATTCTTTATGGATGATGATGTTGCCGACCACTATGTTTTAGATGCTGTAGTAACCCTGGTAGATGCTAAGCATGGTCAACAACAGTTGACGGAGCACGAGGAAGCTCAGAGGCAGGTAGGCTTTGCCGATCAAATCTTTATTACGAAAACGGACTTGGTGTCGCCATCCGAGGTGGAAGCGCTTCGTCAACGTCTCATGCATATGAATCCGCGAGCCCCTATAAGCGCTATCTCAAAAGGGGTGGTGCCATTAGACGCGGTGCTCGATCTCAAAGGCTTTAATCTAAATGCCAAACTTGATATCGACCCGCATTTCTTGGAGCAAGACGATCACGATCATGCCCATTGTGGCCATGACCACTCGCATGACCATGATCACGGTACTTGTGGACACGATCACAGTCATGATCATCACCATGGGCATGCTGGCCATACGGACCGAATTCAGTCGTTTGTTTTTCGTAGTGATAAACCCTTTGATCATAAAAAATTGGAAGACTTTTTGGGTGGCATTTTGGAGGTATTTGGAGAGAAGATGCTGCGCTATAAAGGCGTGCTTTACGTGAAGGGAACCAGTCGAAAAGTGGTATTTCAAGGCGTTCACCAGATGATGGGAAGCGATTTGGCGGGTCCCTGGGGGGCTGAGCCGAAACAAACCCGTATGGTTTTTATAGGCATTGATTTACCAAAAGACACCCTGTTGGCGGGGCTTGAGGGATGTTTGGTGTAAATATATTCGGGTACAATCCGCCGCCACGGCCTAGTTTGATGAAGGTGGATGAATATTCATAAAAGGCTGTAAAAGTTTGGCAGAATGAGGCAATAATGCTTCAAATCTAGGAAAGAATGAGATGACGGTAAAAACAGCAACAAAACCTGCAAGCACTGCAAAAGCCAGTAGCAAAGCTACTAGCGCAAAGTCAGCTAGCGCTAAGGCAGTCAAGGGTGCGCCTTTAACAGAAGCAGAATTGCTCAAAATGTCTGACAAGGACTATATGAATGCTGCGCAGTTAGATTTTTTCCGTCAAAAACTATTAACGCTCAAAGAAGATATTTTGAAAAATGCTTCAGAAACTACTGAGCATCTACGTGAAAATATTTTGGTTCCAGATCCTGCTGATCGCGCAACGATTGAAGAAGAGCACGCATTGGAATTGCGTACACGTGATCGTGAGCGTAAGTTGCTAAAAAAAGTAGAGCAAGCACTTGGTCGCATCGAGTCAGGTGACTATGGTTGGTGTGAAGAGACAGGCGAGCCAATTGGCTTAAACCGTTTAATTGCAAGGCCTACAGCCAATTTATCTCTTGAAGCACAAGAGCGTCGTGAACTCCGCCAAAAATTGTTTGGCGAATAAATTGATTGAGTAATGACTAAGCATTTACCTACTCTTGGCGATATCTCTCCGTTGTTAAAAGCGGAGATACTTGCGGAAGCATTGCCATATATTCGTGCGTACCACGGTAAAACTATTGTCATCAAATATGGCGGCAATGCGATGGTTGAAGAGCGCCTTAAAGAAAGTTTTGCGCGCGATGTGATTTTGCTCAAATTGGTTGGTATGAATCCTGTCGTTGTTCATGGTGGCGGTCCGCAAATTGATGAAGCCCTTAAGAAGATCGGCAAGACCGGTACTTTTATTCAGGGGATGCGTGTCACTGACGAAGAAACCATGGAGGTTGTTGAATGGGTTCTTGGCGGTGAAGTGCAACAAGATATTGTGATGTTGATTAACCATTTTGGGGGTCAGGCTGTGGGCTTGACTGGCAAAGATGGTGGCCTTATTCATGCTAAGAAGATGATGATTCCTAGCGATACAGAGCCGGGTAAAAAAGTAGATATTGGTTTTGTTGGCGAGATTGAATCGATTAATCCCGCTGTGGTTAAAGCATTGCAAGATGATGCATTTATTCCGGTGATATCTCCTATAGGATTTAGTGCAGAAGGTCAGGCCTACAACATCAATGCTGACTTGGTGGCAGGCAAAATGGCAGAGATTTTGCATGCTGAAAAATTGGTCATGATGACCAACATTCCTGGTGTGATGGATAAAAACGGCGTGCTACTCACCGATTTGACTGCCAGAGAAATTGATGGCTTGTTTGCTGATGGCACGATTTCTGGTGGCATGTTGCCTAAGATTTCCTCGGCATTGGACGCTGCTAAGAGCGGCGTCAATTCTGTGCACATTATTGATGGCCGCATTGAGCATTCTTTGTTACTAGAAATCTTGACCGAGCAAGCATTCGGCACAATGATTCGTTCCAGATAAGTAGATAGCTATGCGTGATTCACTAGATCCAGCGAACATCGAAAGCAATAATGCTGACGCTGGTAAAACACGCAAGCGTCCGCGCCCTGGGGAACGTAGGCTACAAATTTTGCAGGTGCTGGCCGAGATGTTGCAAAACCCCAAAGGTGAGCGCGTAACGACAGCAGCGTTGGCTGCCAAAATCGATGTTTCCGAAGCAGCCTTATATCGACATTTCGCTAGTAAAGCACAAATGTTTGAAGGTTTGATTTCATTCATTGAGCAAACTGTATTTGGTTTGATTAATCAAATTAATCAAAAGGAAGAATCAGGGCTAGCCCAAGCTCACGGCATTTTGCAAATGTTGCTGTTCTTTGCTGAAAAAAATCCTGGCATGACCCGTGTGTTGTTGGGCGATGCATTGTTACAAGAAGATGATCGCTTACAGGAGCGTATTACTCAAGTGCTTGATCGGGTCGAAGCTTCTCTAAAGCAAGCGTTACGTATTGCTCAAACTCAAGGTGGCGCATGGTCTAAGTTAGGTCAAGAAGAGGTGAGCATCCGTGCCGCAATGTTGATGAGTTTCGTATTGGGCCGTTGGCATCGCTTTGCCCGCAGTGGTTTTAAGAAATTGCCAACTGACGCCTCTGATGTCAGTTTGCGTCTACTTCTGTCCGAATGAGCGAGCTACATCTCTCTAGAAACACCATACATTTTGCTGAGCCCCTGCCTTTGCAGAGTGGCGCCATGTTGTCTGGTTACGATTTAGTCATTGAAACATACGGCAAACTCAATGCCGACAAGAGCAATGCAGTGTTAGTTTGTCATGCCTTAAATGCATCACATCATGTTGCTGGTCCGAGTCCTGATGATCCTGAAGAACTAGGGTGGTGGGATAACATGATTGGTCCTGGCAAGCCGGTTGATACAGACCATTTCTTTGTGATCGGAATTAATAATCTGGGCTCCTGCTTTGGGTCTACAGGTCCAATGAGCATTAATCCAGCAAGTGGCAAGCCCTATGGCGCCGATTTTCCTGTGGTCACGGTAGAAGATTGGGTGAATACTCAGGCACGCTTAGCCGATAAGCTAGGTATTCGTAAATTTGCAGCGGTGATGGGTGGCAGTCTTGGCGGCATGCAGGCAATGGCATGGGCAATACAGTTTCCAAAGCGCTTGGATCATTGCGTGGTAATTGCCTCCACACCTAAATTGAGCGCACAAAATATTGCATTTAATGAAGTTGCCCGCAATGCGATTTTGTCCGACCCAGATTTTCATGGTGGTAACTATTACGAACATGGTGTTGTGCCAAAACGTGGGTTGCGCTTGGCTCGTATGGTTGGACACATCACCTATTTATCAGATGATGACATGGCCGAAAAGTTTGGGCGCGAATTACAGCGTCCTCATGGCGAGTCTAATGATTATCGTTTCAGCTTTGATGTTGAGTTCGAGGTAGAGAGTTATTTGCGCCATCAGGGGGATAAATTCTCGACCTACTTCGATGCCAATACTTATTTATTGATTACACGGGCGCTAGATTATTTTGATCCCGCTCGACGTTTTGATGGCAGCTTGAATCGCGCCTTAGCAGAGGTGCAGGCTAAATTTTTAGTAGTCAGCTTTTCTACAGATTGGCGCTTCCCGCCCAATCGAAGTCGTGAGATAGTGCAATCTCTTTTAAGCAATAAGAGTGAAGTAACGTATGCTGAAATTGATGCGCCACATGGGCATGACGCCTTTTTGCTAGATGATGAGCGTTATCACAGTTTGGTCCGTGCCTACTTTAATCAGATGCGTGAGGTTCAAGCGTGATGATGAATAAACGCGCCGACTTCGCAGCAATTGCTAACTGGATATTGCCCAATACCGAAGTGCTTGATCTGGGTTGTGGTGATGGTAGCTTTCTCCAGTTTTTGCAAAAGCAAAAGCCTGTTCATGCTTATGGTGTAGAGATTGATGATGCGCGTGTTCTCTCATGTGTGCAAAAAGGTTTGAATGTTATTCAACAAGACCTAGAAGGCGGTTTGGCTTTATTTGAAGACCATAGTTTTGATACTGTTGTTCTCTCTCAAACTTTACAAACCATTCATCAGACAGAAAAAATCTTGCGCGAAGTTGTGCGAGTGGGCAAAGAGTCGATAGTGTCATTTCCGAACTTTGGCCACTGGTCTCATCGCTTGGCAGTAGCTCTTGGGCGTATGCCTGTCTCCAAGAGCCTGCCTTATCAGTGGTACAACACTCCCAATGTACGCGTTTTGACAGTGGCTGACTTTGAAAAGTTGGCTTCAAGCCTAGGCTTACAAGTGATAGATCAATGTATCTTGCACGATGGCCGTCAAGTGACGTTGATGCCAAATCTTTTTGGCAGCCTTGCCTTGTTCCGTGTTCGCCGCGCCTAGGACATCAACATCAAGGTGTTTGCAGCAGTTCAATCTTGGCTAAAAGACTTTCGGGTTTATCTGGAATGGCCTTGCTTGCGAATGCTTTTTTTGGGGTTTTCGGCTGGATTACCTTTATTGCTTGTTCTGGGAACGTTAAGTTTTTGGTTACGTGAGGCAGGCATTGATCGCAGCACCATCGGATATTTAACTTGGGTGGGTTTGATTTATGCATTCAAATGGGTGTGGGCCCCTTTAGTAGATCGAATACAAATTCCATTATTTACTCGGCTGCTAGGCCGTAGAAGAAGTTGGTTAATTCTTGCGCAAGCGCTCATTATTTTGGGGCTTGTTGGAATGTCGACATTGGATCCAAAAATTGCGCTCAATGCGATGGTGTGGTGCGCCCTTTTAGTGGCTTTTGGCTCAGCCACTCAAGATATTGCATTAGATGCTTTTCGTATCGAATCCGCCGACAGCGATCATCAGGCGGCTTTGGCGGCAACCTACCAAACGGGTTATCGCTTGGCGCTCATTTGGGCTGGGGCGGGTGTTTTGTGGCTTGCAGCTAGGGCAGAAACGGGTGTTGGCTACGATGCAAGTGCATGGCAATTTGCCTACCTTTGTATGGCCGGATCTATAGGGGTCGGTGTTTTAACGACTTTATTTAGTAAAGAGCCTGCCGCATATGAACTACCAAAAGCGCGCAATGCAAAAGCCTGGCTTTATCAAACCTTAATTGAACCCTTTGCTGAATTTATTAGGCGCTATCGTTGGCATGCAGTTTTGATCTTGTCGCTAATTGCAATCTATCGCATTAGTGATGTTGTGATGGGCATTATGGCAAACCCATTTTATGTCGATATGGGTTACACCAAAGATGAAGTGGCTGCTGTCAGTAAAGTCTTTGGTGTGGTGATGACGCTGCTGGGTGCATTTTTAGGTGGTGTGCTTACATTGCGTTATGGCGTCTTGAAAATATTATTTTTGGGGGCGGTTTTATCTGCCGTTAGTAATGTGTTGTTCGCTTGGTTAGCCAACCAAGGGCATGACTTGCATGGACTGATTTGGGTAATTTCTGCTGACAACTTGAGTTCAGGTATTGCGAGTGCCGCTTTTATTGCTTTTTTATCTTCGCTCACGAACATTCGATACTCTGCTACTCAGTATGCTTTGTTTAGTTCAATGATGTTGCTTTTGCCAAAGTGGCTAGCCGGCTTCTCCGGTGTATTTGTTGACCATTATGGATATCAAGCCTTTTTCTTCGGAACCGCAATCATTGGTGTGCCGGTATTGATACTGATTTGGGCGACGATGCATTTCAAGATTGTTCAAGCCCCTCAAGAAGAGAAATAATTTTCTCTCTTAGGTTGGCTAAACCTTCCAATCGTAATCAACGATCAGCGGCGCGTGATCTGAAAATTTTTCGTCTTTATAGACAGAAGTTTTCTTTGCTGTGGCTGCTATGCCAGGGGTGCTAATGTGATAATCAATACGCCAGCCAACATTCTTAGCATAGGCTTGGCCGCGGTTACTCCACCAGGTGTAACAAGTTTCGCTGGCGTTGGGTTCTAGATGGCGATACACATCTACATAGCCGACGTTATCAAACAGATTGGTGAGCCAGGCGCGTTCTTCTGGTAGGAAGCCAGAATTTTTAACGTTGCCTTTCCAATTCTTTAAATCGATTTCGTGGTGAGCAATATTGACATCGCCACAGAGCACAATTTCTCGCCCAGACTTTTTAAGTTTGATAAGGTGAGGCAAGAAGCTGTCTAAATAACGATATTTGGCCTCTTGGCGCTCGGGTGAGCTCGATCCAGATGGCATATAAACGGAAATAATCGACAGATCTTTAAAGCGTGCCTCGACATATCGACCTTCAGCATCAAATTCTGCATTGCCATATCCATACAAGACATCATCTGGCTTGTGGGGTGTATAGATCCCGCAACCGCTATATCCCTTCTTTTCTGCGTGGTGAAAGAAGCCATGTAGCCCATCAGGATTCAAAATGGCATCTTCGAGATCATCGCGTTGGGCCTTAAGCTCTTGTAAACAAATGAAGTCCGCCTTTTGTTTGATGGCCCAGGGTAGAAATCCTTTTTTCACTGCTGAACGTATACCGTTGAGGTTCGCTGAAATGATGCGTAACATGTAGGCCTATGAGCTCAAATAATTCAAATCAAGATAACTTTATTCGTTTTGCCTTAGAGGCAAAGGTTTTGTCCTTTGGGGAGTTTAAAACTAAAGCGGGCAGACTCTCACCATATTTCTTTAATGCCGGTGGTTTTGATGATGGCGCGCGTTTGGGCGCATTAGGTCGTTATTACGCAAAAGCCTTGCAAGATTCAAAGTTGCCATTTGACATGCTGTATGGACCTGCTTATAAGGGCATTACGCTTGCTGCGGCTACAGCAATTGCTTTGGCAGACAATGGTGTAAATGTGCCTTATGCCTACAACCGCAAAGAAGCAAAAGATCACGGTGAAGGTGGGGTATTGGTGGGAGCGCCAGTCAAGGGAAGAGTGGTCATTATTGACGACGTCATCTCAGCAGGCACCTCCGTGAGAGAGTCTGTCGATCTTATTAAAAAAGCTGGAGCAGAGCCAGCCGCAGTTCTTATTGCTCTCGATCGCATGGAAAGATCGGGAACGGCAACCGAGATTGGCGATAAATCAGCGGTGCAAGCAGTTGAGCAGGAATTCGGCTTGCCAGTGATTTCAATTGCAAATTTAACCGGCTTGATGTCTTTCTTGACGGCATCAAGCGATAGTCAGCTAAATCATTATTTGCCTGCAGTTAAAGCCTATCGCGATAAGTACGGCATCTAACGTTTTAGATTTCTGTTTCGCCTTCAAAAACGGTGACAGCAGGACCAATCATGATGACGTTTTGTACAACATCATTCACGATGCCATTCCAAGAAATTTGAAGATCGCCACCGCGCGTATGTACCTTCACCGGCGAATCCAGTAGCCCTCTGCGAATACCTGAAACGACTGCTGCACATGCTCCAGTACCGCATGCAAGCGTTTCGCCAGCGCCGCGTTCATAGACACGAAGCTTAATTTCATTGCGGTTGATGATTTGCATGTAGCCGGCATTCACCCTTTTTGGAAATGCTGGGTGTCGCTCAATTTCAGCTCCCTCCAAAAGAACGGGGGCGCTTTCAATATCACCAACTACTTGAACGGCATGGGGGTTGCCCATAGAAACAACGCCTACAAAGCTCCCATGCATTGCTGGATGCTCTAGTGGTAAAGCATATAGAGTTTCATGAAACTCTTGCATGCTGGCTAAGCCATTTGGAATAAATGGAATATTGTTTGGCTCAAAAATGGGGGCGCCCATATCCACTTCAACTTGACCGTCATCATGTGCTTTGAGGGTAAGAACAGTGTGTGCAACTTCAACGCGCAAAGGATTTTTTTGAGACAGACCCTGATCCAGAACAAAGCGTACAAAACAGCGCGATCCGTTTCCGCACTGCTCCACTTCGCCGCCATCAGCATTAAAGATGCGATATTTAAAGTCCGCATCAGGTCGGTCGGTTTTTTCCACCAATAAAATTTGATCAGCGCCAATGCCAAATTGACGGTGGGCCAAAGACTGCCATTGTTGTTGTGAGATCCCGCTTAAATCTTGATGAATGCCATTGAGCACAATGAAGTCATTACCAGCACCGTGCATTTTGGTGAAGCGGATTTTGCGTTTGGCATGCATTGTTTGGGTGCTCACAGTATCTCTTTATTGGTAAAAGCTGGGCTCGCCAGGAGGGCGATGCTTGAAGCGTTTATGTACCCAATAGTACTCTGCTGGTCTTTGTCGAACAAGTTTCTCGATACATTGATTTAGGCGAGCGGTATCTGCCTCTGGGTCTTCACTAGGAAAATTGTCTAGTGGCTCATCAATCGTACAGATGTAGCCCGTTTTATCTTGATTTAACAAAGTTGTCATGAGACAAACTTCTGCCCCACTTAATTTCGCCAAACGGGAAACTGAAGTGACGGTGCTGGTAGGAATATTAAAAAACGGCACAAAAATAGAATCTCGTGGACCTAAGTCAATATCAGGCGCAATCACGACAAAATTACCATCGCGTGTTTCTCGTATGAGATCACGCAACCTACTTTGTCTTTCGATTGACTTTGCCCCAAATCGATCACGCCATTCAACCATCTTTTGATTAAAAAAAGGATTTTTCATTTTTTGATAAAGACCGGCGCCACGTGGCCAACCATTTTTCTTGGCCAGCGCAGAGAGTGCCATGAAGCCACCCTCGAGCCCTACAAAATGTGGATTCACCAAGATTCTTGGTTTGCGATCTCCCAATGGCACGCGAGAGTCAAGCTCAACAAATGAAAGGATTTGATCGCTTGTTCCAAGCCACACTCTGCTTCGCTCGATCACACTTCTGCCAAATAACTTCCAATGTTCTAACGCGAGCGCATCAATTTCTGGCTCTTTCAGATGTGGAAAACATAAACGGAGGTTGGTTTTTACTACTCGCGCGCGACTGTTGGGAATATGTGCTGCTAACCATCCCAAGCTATAGCCAACATAAACGGTGATGGTGTAGGGAAGAAAAGCAAAAAGGCGCAATAAGCTGAGCCCTAAAAAATTGAAAAGATTGGATAACCAGGCCATTTGAATAAAGTGATAGTTACTGAGCGTTAGGCGGCAATTCTGCTCCAGCTGGATGCTTGTAGCGGTTGTATGACCAAATGAATTGTTCTGGTGCAACGAGGACTGCATTTTCAATCGCAGTATTTAATTGTGCGGCTGCCAAAGTAGCATCTTCAGGAAATGGCGCCAGTCTATTTGCTTGCATCAACCAGCCCTCACCCAGTGACTTGCGCTTGGCTGTGAACATGACTACTGGCGTATTGTTGCGATTGGCAAGCCTTGCGGGAAGAGGCGTGGTGTAGGCAGGTCTACCAAAGAAAGGCACCCATACTCCTTCTCCTCCGCTGGGAACTTGGTCTGGAAGAATCCCGATGGCTTCACCGCGTGTCAACGCTCTTGTCATTTGACGTACGCCATTGAGGTTGGTGGGAACAAAATGCATATTGGGATAAGCGCGCCCTTCTTCAACGACTTCATTAAGCCATTGTTGGCGAGAGGGCCGATACAAAATAGTAGCTGGAAAATGTTGCGCTAGGACCCTTGGAATAATTTCAAAGCCACCAAGATGTGGGGTTAGCATGACTAACCCATGCCCCTCCTTAATGGCAGATTCAACGACGTCCCAATTTTGTATTTCAACTAATTGCAAAGCCTTGTTTGGGTTTCTCCAAATCCATAGGCTGTCGGAAAACAGCATGCCCGATGCTCTTACTGCTTTCCATAGTTGAAAAGGTAGATGATGAATTTTTGTGACAGACTCATACTGAGGTCTAAAGAGAGATCGATAGTGGCTAGAGCCCACATAGGCGAGAAGACCCAACAATGCACCAAACGCCTGCACTACCGAGAGAGGCATTGCTGCAATGCTATTAAGGCTAATTTTGAGTAGGGTTTTTCGCACCCCCCAATGATATTCAATGCCGCTGTATTGACCAAATTTATGGGTGTCTTGGTGAATTTGGCTTTTTTCAGATAAAATCGATGTATCGCTGAGTTAAGACAACTTGCAGGGCGATTCAAAAATTCTGCTAAAGCGTCGCCGTTGTAGTTCCAGGCACGTCGAGTTGTCCTATAGATCGTGTTAATTTTTAAAGGAATATGCAATGGCAAATGATTACTTCTTTACCTCAGAGTCAGTCTCTGAAGGTCACCCCGATAAAGTAGCGGACCAAATCTCAGATTCAATTTTGGATGCCATCTTGGCCCAAGATCCTACTGCACGCGTTGCTGCAGAAACCTTATGTAATACCGGTCTGGTAGTGCTCGCAGGAGAAATTACTACCAATGCAAACGTAGATTACATACAAGTGGCACGCAATACTTTGCGTGAAATTGGTTACGACAATACTGCTTATGGCATCGACTACAAAGGTTGTGCAGTCCTGGTGGCTTATGACAAGCAAAGTCCAGACATTGCCCAAGGTGTTGATAAGGCTCATGACGATGGCCTAGACCAAGGTGCTGGTGACCAAGGTTTAATGTTTGGTTACGCTTGTGATGAAACGGCGGAACTCATGCCACTACCGATCCATTTGTCACACCGTTTGGTTGAGCGTCAATCACAGCTGCGTCGTGATGGACGTCTAACTTGGTTGCGCCCAGATGCGAAGTCACAAGTTACTCTGCGTTATGTAGATGGCAAGCCTGACTCAATAGATACCGTTGTTTTGTCTACCCAACATGATGAAGATATCTCCTTGGAAAAATTGCGTGAAGCGGTAGTTGAAGAAATCATCAAACCTGTATTACCTAAACATTTGATTAAGGGCGCAATTAACTTCTTGGTAAATCCAACAGGTCGTTTTGTGATTGGCGGTCCACAAGGTGATTGTGGCTTGACTGGTCGCAAAATTATTGTGGATACCTATGGCGGCGCAGCTCCTCATGGTGGCGGTGCATTCTCAGGCAAAGATCCTTCAAAAGTGGACCGCTCTGCTGCCTATGCAGGACGTTATGTAGCTAAGAACGTAGTAGCTGCAGGTTTAGCAAGCAAATGCTTGATTCAGATTTCTTATGCAATTGGTGTTGCAAAACCTACATCAGTGATGGTGAGTACTTTTGGTACTGGCAAGATCTCTGATGAAAAGATTGCGCAATTGGTGTCTGAGCACTTTGATTTGCGTCCAAAAGGTATTGTGAAGATGCTGAATTTATTGCGTCCGATTTATCGGAAAACTGCAGCTTACGGCCACTTTGGACGTGAAGAGCCAGAATTTACCTGGGAGCAGACTGATAAAGCGGCTGCATTACGTGCAGCAGCAGGTCTTTAAGCATTTAAGGGTGTTCTAAGGCCCTTAGAAGTGGTTTTGTAGTTAAAAGGCGAAATATGGCGTAATTGTTTACAATTACGCCATACCTTCAAGGAGCGTTGCAAGGAATGTTAATCTTCAATATTTCCCCAGGCTTGAAGGGAGTGATTTTCGAAATGGAAATTGCTAATTGCAACTGCGCTCGCTAACCCATGATTCAACGGCTAGCGAGTTTGTACTCCAGCATTGGATCGTATTTAGCTGGAGCATTCATGAATACCGTTACTGACTTAAAAAACTTTGTAGCAACTCGTTGCGCAATTGCTGATATTTCATTGGCTGACTTTGGCCGCAAAGAGATCGCCATTGCTGAAACTGAGATGCCGGGCTTAATCGCTATTCGCGATGAGTTTGCAGCACAACAGCCCCTACGTGGCGCGCGGATTACTGGTTCATTGCATATGACCATTCAGACTGCAGTATTAATCGAGACCCTCGAGGCTCTTGGTGCAGAAGTGCAATGGGCGTCTTGCAATATTTTCTCAACCCAAGATCATGCTGCAGCAGCTATTGCCGCTAATGGCACCCCTGTATACGCAATTAAAGGCGAAACACTGGAACAGTATTGGGACTTCACTCATCGCATTTTTGAATGGGCTGATGGCGGTTATACCAATATGATTTTGGATGACGGTGGCGATGCTACTTTGTTGTTGCATCTTGGCGCCCGTGCTGAGAAAGATCAAGCTTGTTTAAATCACCCTACTAGCGAAGAAGAAACTATTCTTTTTGCAGCGATCAAGAAAAAACTAGCAGAAGATCCAACTTGGTATTCCACACGCTTGGAAAAAGTGAAGGGCGTTACTGAAGAGACCACTACAGGCGTACACCGTCTCTACCAAATGTTTGCTAAAGGTGAATTAAAGTTCCCAGCGATTAACGTGAATGACTCAGTAACTAAGAGCAAGTTTGATAACCTCTATGGTTGCCGCGAATCATTGGTTGACGCTATCAAGCGCGCAACGGATGTGATGGTGGCAGGTAAGGTTGCAGTCGTTTGCGGTTACGGTGATGTAGGTAAAGGCTCTGCACAGGCTCTACGTGCCCTGTCAGCCCAAGTTTGGGTTACTGAAATTGATCCAATCTGCGCCCTGCAAGCAGCCATGGAAGGCTATCGCGTCGTCACGATGGACTACGCGGCAGATAAAGCAGACATCTTTGTTTCAGCTACTGGTAACTACCATGTGATCACGCATGACCATATGGTGAAAATGAAAGATCAAGCAATCGTTTGTAATATTGGTCACTTTGATAATGAAATCGATGTAGCTGGTATTGAAAAGTACAAATGGGAAGAGATCAAACCTCAAGTTGATCATGTGATATTCCCAGCCACCAATGGTCAGCCTGAAAAGCGTTTAATCATTTTGGCTAAGGGCCGCCTTGTAAACCTCGGTTGTGGCACGGGTCACCCTTCTTATGTAATGAGCTCTTCATTTGCCAATCAAGTCATTGCGCAAATTGAGTTGTGGAATGCAGTGGGTACTAATAAATACCCAATCGGTGTTTACACCTTGCCAAAGCATTTGGATGAAAAGGTTGCACGCTTGCAGCTCAAGAAACTCAATGCCCAACTGACTGAATTGACTGATCAACAAGCCGCATATATTGGCGTAACGAAGGAAGGCCCATACAAGGCTGACCACTATCGTTATTAATCCAATTTATCTTTTATCAGGCCCAAAATCATGGAATTAAGCGTCGAGTTCTTTCCTCCAAAAACACCGGAAGGTGAGAATAAGTTGCATCTTGTGCGAGAGCGTTTCAGTGAAACGCTCAAGCCTTCGTTTTATTCCGTGACTTTTGGTGCCGGCGGTTCCACCCAATCTGGCACTCTTAAGGTGGTAAGTGATATTCATGCTGCTGGCGCTGTTGTTGCTCCCCACTTATCTTGCGTAGGTAGTTCGCGTGAAAGTGTGCGTGAAATGCTCAAGCAATATCAGACGCTTGGCGTAAAGCGTATTGTGGCTTTACGTGGTGATTTACCTTCTGGAATGGGTCAGTATGGTGAGTTCCATCACGCCAATGAATTAGTGGAATTTATCCGCTCTGAGACCGGTGATTGGTTTCATATTGATGTTGCTGCTTATCCGGAAACTCATCCGCAGGCAAAGTCGCCTGCAAGCGATGTTGATTTCTTTGTGCAGAAGATGAAAGCTGGTGCTAACTCCGCTGTTACACAGTATTTTTACAATAGTGATGCCTACTTTCGTTTTGTTGATGAGGCTTATGATTTGGGTGTTTCACAGCCAATCATTGCTGGCATCATGCCGATTACCAATAGCAGTCAATTGTTGCGCTTCTCCGATGCATGTGGCGCAGAGATTCCACGTTGGATAAGATTGCGTCTGCAGTCTTATGGCGATGATATTGCCTCAATACGTGCATTTGGCGAAGAAGTGGTAACGGATTTATGTGATCAACTTCTCACCGCTGGAGCCCCGGGTTTACATTTTTATTCTCTGAATCAGGCCGATGCTGTGCTTGCCATTGCCGAGAATTTGGATCTAACGTAGTAAGCCTGATTCAGTAATCAGGAAGTCTAGGGGCTCGTCGTGAGTTTGCGCAGCCCATTGACTGTCATCTAGTTTTTGCCAATCAAAGCCAATACCAATGCAAATGAGATTGGGATTTTTTTGGCGGAGCGTGGAAAGTGTGCGGTCAAAATAGCCGCCACCGTAGCCTAGGCGCCAATAATACGTTTTGTCATTCGCAGTCGAGCTCGACCATCCCACGCAAGGAATCAAGATGCAGTCAGGATGTATTGCAGGCCTAGCTATATTGCTAGGATCTGGCTCCGGTATCCCGTATTCGCTTGGAACCAAGCTATCACCTTCTTGCCATTCATAGAAATCAAGATGTTTGTCTGGGCGAGCTACAGGAAGTGCTAGCAGTCGCCCAATAGCGCTTTTCGCCCAGATCGATAAAGCAGGGCGTAAATCGATTTCGTCTTGAATAGGCCAGTACAGCGCAATCGACCTAAAAGCTGCACCCTCCTTTACCAAAAAATTATTCAGACTGGCTATAAGAGCGGCAGATGCTTGCGAGTAATTCGCCCCAACCGCAAAATCTTTGCGTTGTTTTAATAATTCTTGGCGAAGTGTTTTTACTGAATTCCCGTGCATATCGACCATTATCAGGTGAAAATTAACAAATATAGTAATTAACTTAGTGACCAAGCGTAATTTGAGCGCTTGGCTGATTGATACAGGGTTAGATAGTGAGAAAGAAGTTAAAAAATAGCGCAGTTTTCCGATGGACCAAAGTCATGATGTTGGGTCTTGCCTTACTCATGTCATCGGCCTATGCAGAAAAAACAAAGAAACCACATCTACCAAAGTCGTATGAAAGCAAAGTGGCTCCTCCAGAGATTAATGACACTGATCGGATGTTTATCGACTTACGAGAGGCTGCTAAAAAGAATGATGTTTTTCGCACACAGCAATTAGCATCGAATTTAGTGAACTACCCCTTTGATGATTATGTGGCGTACTTTCGGATTAAGCCTCAGCTCTTTGATAGTGCTGGTGGTGCTCGTAATGATTACAGTGCTGATGCACAAGTAGTCGCATTTTTAAATCAGTACCAAGGTACTGCCCTAGCCGATCGTTTACGCAATGACTGGCTCCTTGTATTGGGAAAAAGAAAAGACTGGTCGCGTTTTGATGCTGAATATGCCAAGTTTGTTTTGGATGACGATACGCAAGTGAAATGCTATTCATTACTATCAAAGTTATCGCAAGGTGAAAACCCAACAAAGCTAGCTGTTGATGCGCGTTCAATATTGTTAGACCCCAGTTATTTTGGTCAAGCATGCCAAGAATTAGTGCCTGCATTGGTGGCAGCTGGGGGTATGACCCCAAGTGAAGCAAAAGCAATCGGACGTGCTGCTAGTGAAAGAGGTTTTGACACTATGGCTAAGCGCTTAGGCGGCGATGATCCTATTGGGGAAATAGTCAAAGTTGCCAAAACAGACCCATCAAAAGCATATCGAGACTTTCTGCAAACATCATCGCGTTATAGCAAAGAAAATCAAGCGGTTGCTTGGGGTGTCATAGGTCAATTTTTGGCTAAAAAATTAGATCCCAATGCCGATGACGCCTATCGTTTCCAGCAAGAACTTGGTTATAACGAATTGCTCTCAGTGGAATCGCAAGAGTGGAAGGTGCGCGCCGGCTTGCGGGCTAAAGATTGGACTCTTGTTAAAAATGCGATTGATGGCATGAACCCCGTTGTGCGCGCAAAAGATCCCGCATGGACTTATTGGTATGGTCGTGCTCTCAAGGCTGAGGGTCAGGAGGCAAAAGCAAAAGATAGTTTTGAAATGATTGCAGACCAATACAACTTTTATGGTCAGTTGGCTCGAGAAGAGTTGGGAAAATCAAATCATGCGCCAGCTCGTACTAAGGTGACTGAGCAAGAGATTGATGCAATGGCAACGCGTAAAGGGTTCATAAGGGGAGAACGCTTATATGCGATGAACTTACGTTTTGAAGGTAATCGTGAGTGGAATTGGGAGTTGCGCAATATGACCGATCGGCAGTTGTTAGCCGCCGCTGAATACGCAAAGCGAATCAATTTGTATGATCGGGTGGTCAATACTGCTGATCGCACCAAGCAAGAGCATGATTTTCATCTGCGCTACCCCACTCCATTTCGTGAGGAGCTCTCACCCATTGCAAGGCAAATTGATCTGAATCTTGCCTGGGCATATGGCTTGATACGTCAAGAGTCTCGCTTCATTATGAATGCATCCTCTTCGGTTGGCGCATCGGGTTTGATGCAAGTGATGCCCAATACTGCTAAATATGTAGCTAAGAAAATAGGAATGACCAATTACACCAACGATAAGCTTAGCGATACCAATACCAATTTGACCCTAGGAAGTAACTATCTCAATATGGTTTTAATAGATTTAGATGGTTCTTGGGTATTGGCATCGGCCGCTTATAACGCAGGCCCATCTCGCTCAAAGGCTTGGCGCGAAAAGCTCACAAGCCCTACAGAGGGGGCAATATTTGCAGAAACAATTCCTTTCAATGAAACGCGTACTTATGTAAAAAATGTATTGTCAAATGCAAATTACTATTCATCGGTGATGAACGGACAGGTGCAATCATTGAAACAGCGATTGGGCATCATCTCGCCAAAAACTGCTACACCATCTGAATTACCTTAGAGGCAATAACGGGGAAAACATGCAATATGACATTTTGTTGATTGGTGGCAATGGATTTGTTGGACGTGCTTTAGCGGCGCAACTGCAGCTTGCTGGATATTCTGTATTGATTCCGAGTAGTCATCCTGCAATGGGGCGCGAATTGCGCATGCTACCCAAAGTGCATATTGAAGAGGCTGATGTTCATGATTTTGACGAGCTGCAGTCTCTCTGCGCTCGTGTAAAGCCCGGTGGTGCAGTGATCAATTTAGTAGGCGTGTTGCACGATAGGCCTGCACAGCCCTATGGCAAGATCTTTAAAGCCGCGCATGTGGATCTTCCTAAAAATATTATGACTGCAATGCAAATGCATGGCCTTAAGCGTTACTTGCACATGAGTGCCCTTGGTGCTAATTCAAATGGCCCTTCAATGTATCAGCGTAGCAAAGGAGACGGGGAGGCTGCTGTAAAGGCAAGCGATTTAGATTGGACAATCTTTAGGCCATCAGTAATTTTTGGTGCGCAGGATCAATTCATCAATCTATTTGCCAAGCTCACAAAATTATTTCCTGCGATGCCTTTGGCGAATCACCAAGCTCAGTTTCAGCCGGTGGGTGTTGAAGATGTAGCAACAGCATTTGTAAAGTCGTTAACCATGCCAAAAACCATTCATCAATCCTATGATTTGGTGGGCACTAAAATTTATACAATGCGAGAGATTGTGGAATTGGCGGCGCGCAAAGCTAAAACCACTTGCGCCATTATTCCTGTGCCTGCGTTTGTGGGGTATCTCCAAGCATTGGCTTTTGAGTTTTTGCCGGGGCCTACTTTGATGTCTCGCGACAATATTGCATCAATGCAGCTACCTAACGTTTTGCCGGCCAATGGAATTGATGCCCTTGGCGAGGTTTTTAAAATCAGTCGACGTAGTCTAGAAGGCATCTAGCAATGAAAATTTATGCCGTTGGCGGCGCAATTAGAGATTCCTTAATGGGTCTACCTATGCACGATATTGATTACGTGGTGGTGGGTTCAAGTGTTGAGGAAATGCTTGCCAAAGGCTTTCGTCCTGTAGGAAAAGATTTCCCAGTTTTTCTACACCCAATTACTCAAGCTGAATATGCATTGGCGCGAACTGAGCGCAAAACTGGAAAGGGTTATAAAGGATTTCACTTTTATGCTGACCCTTCGGTGACTCTTGAGCAAGACTTGCAGCGACGTGATTTAACGATTAATGCGATGGCTCAAGAGGTAGCTGCTGATGGAAAATTGATTGGTCCTATCTTAGATCCTTATAACGGGCAACAAGACTTAGCCGCCAAAATATTTCGACATGTATCCGATGCATTTGCAGAGGATCCTTTGCGCCTCTTGCGAATTGCGCGATTTGCGGCACGGTTCCCTGAATTTATTGTGGCAGACGAGACCATGCTTGCCTTAAAGGCGATCGTTCAAGCGGGCGAGTTAAATGTTTTATCTCCTGAACGTATATGGCAAGAGCTCGCAAAGGGGTTGGTAGCTAAAAAACCGATGCATATGTTTCAGGTGTTGCTCGATACCGGCGCATCAAAAGATATGCTGCCGTTGCAATTAAGCGAGCAGTTAGCCAATGAAAGCTTTCGGCAGAAGTTAATGACCCATTTGGATGAAGCTGGTAATCATTTGGATGAGCGCTGTGCAGCTCTTCTTATGCAGTTACCTGCGAGCGTAATACGATCATGGGCAGAATGTGTTCGAATGCCGATAGAGACCCGTGATTTCAGTGAAATCTTTTGCGAATTGACAACATTAATCAACAAGAGTCAGGAATCATTTCAGGCAGTTGATGTTTTGGCTTGGTTTAATAGAGCGGATGTTTGGCGTAAACCTGAACGTGGACAAGCGCTTCTCAATCTTGCTCAAAAGATGGGATTTCATGTTTCATCTTTGATTCGGGCAATGCGCGATGCTCAGGCGCTCAATACTGCTGATGTGATTGCTGGTGTTGCGGCGCAGGATCGCTCCAATGGTGAGCGGATAGGCAGCGCTTTTGAGGTGGCTCGCCTAGCAGCAATATCTGCAGCGTTGGGCTAATACCTAAAGTCGATTTCTACCGCGTAATCCTGGTAGATCCTGTAAAGACATTCCTGGCAATAATGGTTTTAAATTCTTTGAAAACGCAAAGGCTTTAAATAGCTCACCCATTTCTGCCTCGGATAGTAATTTTTGTAATGCATTAGATATTGGTAAAAAAGTTTCCGGATTACTTGGGTCACCGATTTCAAGTGCAATATCTCCAATGCCGGCATCTAATAAATATCCTGCTTGATTGGTAAGAAATACATCATCTGTATTTTCTGCAAGAGCGCTTTGAGCGATTTGCAACCACTCCACATGCGTTGTGAGATCGCACAGGCCGGGTAAATAAAACGGATCTTGAATGGCGTGGTGACGGTGATGCGCCATCAGCGTACCTTGCAAACGCTGTGGATGGTAATACTCGTTCTCTGGGAAGCCATAATCAAAGCTTAAAAATAATCCAGTATGTAATTGCTTGGCAACGTGATGCATCCAGGCATTCGCCGGGGCATGTAGTTCAGTAATATAGCCCTCAGAAAAATTTCCATCTAATAGTGCTTTTGGTAATAACTTTTGATCAACCGGCGATCCTACTCTCCAAATGAGTTGACTATTCTCAATTGCAACACCATGCCAATACCAAAAGCCATTTTGATAAATCACCATGTCACAAGGTATTGCATCAATTACTTCATTTGCCAGAATGATGCCTTTGTAATTTTTCGGTAACTCACTGAGCCATTCACACTGTGTTGGACTGTGAATTTGCTCAATGGTTTTAGTCATTCGCTCTTGTTGGCGCTGTGCTAAGTCTGGAGAGATCTCGATGATGTCGTAGCGATCCAATACAAAACCAAGATCTTGAAGTCGTGTCAGGATGGAGGTGGCTAATTTGCCGGTTCCAGCACCAAATTCTAAAATTTGCGTGGGTAATCCATTTGCCCTCAGTCCATCGAGTACTGGTATTAGCGTGGAGCAAATCGCTGCGCCAAACAAGGGGCTTAGCTCAGGGGCGGTTGTAAAGTCTCCGCCGGGCCCTAGCTTATGAGCCCCTGCACTGTAATAACCCATGCCTGGTTCATAGAGGGCCATTTCCATGTAGCGAGAAAAGGGCATCCAACCCCCTTGGGAGGCGATTTGTGCTGCTATTTTGGCCTTTAGAAGCTCGCTGTGCTCTTTTTCTAGGCTGGTCAAGGTAATATCCATACCTCGCTAGTCTAAGAGAATTTAATTGAACCCCAGTTCAAATACCCCCTCCCGGAAAAATAAGGCAGTTTTGGTCACCGGCGCCGCCAAGCGCCTTGGTCGGGAAATTGCCTTGCAATTTGCTCGCGAGGGCTGGGATGTGGCTGTTCACTACGGGCAATCAGTAACTGAAGCTTCTGATACCGTTAAAGAAATTCTGGCTTTAGGAGTAAGGTCCGTTGCCTTTCAGGCAAATCTAACGAATGAATCTGCAGTGCAACAGCTTTTTGCAGTGGTAACCAAAGAATTTGCGAACCTGCATTGTTTGGTAAATAGCGCCTCCATTTTTGAATACGATCGCGCAAATTCAGAAAAGCAACTCAGCAGCCATAGTTTGCAATCTCATATGCAGGTGAATTTAACTGCGCCCATACTGCTTGCACAGCTCATGTTTGATTATCAAAAATCACAACAACGTTCTATTGAAAATATTCCAAGTGTGATTCAGTTGCTTGATCAAAAATTAATTAATCTCAATCCTGATTATTTGTCTTACACACTTTCAAAAGCTGCACTAGCAACCTCGGTAGAAGTTTTAGCAATGGACTTTGCGCCTACCCTGAGAGTGATTGGTTTGGCTCCTGGCATTTCATTGCCATCAGGTAATCAAACGGATGATGGATTTGCTAAAGCTCATCAAATGACACCGCTGGGTAAATCTTCTACCCCGCTTGATGTTGCAAAGGCCGCGGTGTTTTTAGCCAATGCCAATGCAATCACTGGAACAACCTTGTTTGTGGATGGTGGCCAACATCTTCTACCTTCGTCACGCGATGTGATGTTTAAAACAAACTAATACCCCTAAGTTCATCATGCATGCCATTCTTTCTCATCCAGCCCTAATTGATTGTCGTCGTTTATTTTTACGCGACTATGAGATCTACATCAATATCGGAGTACATGATTTTGAGAAAAAAGCTGAGCAACGCGTCATTCTCAATGTCGACTTATATGTGCCACTTGCAGTGAATACACCTACTCATGATCAGCTCGATGAAGTAGTTGACTACGATTTCATGCGTGAAACGATTAAGGAGCGCGCTTCACGGGGACACATTCAATTGCAAGAAACTTTTTGCGACGATATTGTGACTGCTATGTTGCAGCACCCAAAAGTCTTAGCAGCCAGAGTGAGTACCTCAAAGCCTGATGTATACCCAGATTGCTATTCTGTAGGGGTTGAAGTGTTTCGCATGAAACAGGTCTAAAAGATCCAGAAGAATTAAATTGTTATGGGCGATATTCGTAAAGTCATTTTTGAAGAAAATAAGTTAGAGAAAAAACTTTGTCGTTTAGTTGGTCAAGCCATTGGTGATTTTGGAATGATCGAGGATGGCGATAAGGTAATGGTGTGCGTATCTGGTGGTAAAGATAGTTATGCCATGCTGGATATCTTGATGAAGCTGCGTGAGCGTGCGCCGATTAACTTCGAAATTGTTGCGGTCAACTTAGATCAAAAGCAACCTAATTTTCCAGCCGAAGTATTGCCTAACTACCTTAAGAGTTTGGACATTCCTTTTCACATAGAGGAGCAAGATACCTACAGCATTGTGAAGAGAGTTATTCCTGAAGGAAAAACAACCTGCGGGCTTTGCTCTCGCCTACGTCGAGGTATTTTGTATCGCGTTGCTGATGAGCTGGGTGCAACAAAGATTGCATTAGGACATCACCGTGATGACATTCTAGAAACTTTGATGCTCAATATGTTCTATGCGGGCAAGTTAAAAGGAATGCCCCCTAAATTACGGTCCGATGATGGCAAGCATATTGTGATTCGTCCACTTGCTTATGTTCCTGAAAAATTGCTTGAACGCTATGCGGGAGATATGAACTTTCCGATTATTCCGTGTGATCTTTGCGGCAGTCAGCCTAACTTGCAGCGACAAGTAATGAAAGAGATGTTGCGAGATTGGGAAAAAAAGCATCCAGGTCGTGTGGAGAATTTATTTCGCGCAATGCACCACATCGTTCCTTCCCATCTCATGGATACAGAAGCCTTTGATTTTCAAAATTTGGAAATTTCAACAGAGCTGACTGGAATTGCGGCCAGATCTGCTGGTGATAAGGCGATTGATGAGGTGGATTTAGATGAATTAGCTTGTGGAACTATGATTCAGGGGACTTATAATCCTCCTTTATGAATATCGTCATCTTGGCTGCGGGGCAAGGAAAGCGGATGAAATCTGCATTGCCCAAAGTCCTGCAAACTTTGGCAGGAAAGCCGCTCCTTCAGCATGTCTTGGAAACTGCCGTAAGCCTTCAAGGTAAGTCCTCTAAAAATGGCCCAGTAGTGGTGGTGGGACATGGCGCAGCCGAAGTGAAAGATTTTATTGCGGGCATCGCTAAATCCAATTCTGCATTTAATAAGGTCACCACTGCGTTACAAGCTGAGCAAAAAGGAACAGGTCATGCACTTTTACAAGCATTGCCTAAGCTCGATGTGAGTGTGCCTACTTTAGTGTTGTATGGAGATGTGCCCTTAACTACGCAGAAAACTTTAAACACGTTGGCTAAATTGGCTGATGGCGTCCGAGGTAAAGATTCTGCATTGGCCCTTCTCACACAGAACTTAAGCAATCCATTTGGATATGGGCGCATAGTTCGTGATACGGATGGCGCTGTAAAAGCCATTGTTGAAGAAAAAGATGCTTCATCTTCTCAAAAAGCGATTCAAGAGATTAATACTGGCATCATGGTGTTGCCGACACAATCTTTGAAAAAATGGCTAAAGTCTTTGCGCTCAAGCAACGCTCAAGGAGAGTATTACTTAACTGATGTGATCTCGATGGCTGTTCAAGATGGGGTGCCTATCCGCACCACTCAGGCTGATCAGGAGTATGAAACTGTTGGAGTGAATAGTCGCGATCAACTTGCCGCTCTTGAGCGTTTGCATCAACACAACATTGCAAAACAACTCATGGATGCAGGAGTATCGCTTGCGGATCCCGCGCGCATAGACGTGCGCGGCACTCTTGAGTGTGGCTCGGATGTATTTATCGATGTTGGATGTGTATTTGAAGGTTGTGTGACGCTGGCATCTGGTACGAAGGTTGGACCATACTGCGTTATTCGCAACAGTGTCATTGGTAAAAATGTTGCAATTCATGCTTATAGCCACCTAGATGGCGCTAAGGTTGGCAATCAATCTGTGATTGGCCCGTACGCACGTCTTCGTCCTGGTGCTGATTTATCAAACGATGTGCACATTGGTAATTTTGTTGAAGTAAAGAATAGCAAGATAGCGGCTAACAGCAAAGCCAATCACTTGGCATATGTTGGAGACTCTCTTGTTGGCTCTAGAGTCAATATTGGCGCAGGCACCATTACTTGTAACTACGATGGCGTGAACAAGCATCAAACCATCATAGAAGACGATGTATTTATTGGTTCAGATACTCAGCTAGTTGCACCAGTTCGAGTGCGCCGGGGTGCAACCTTGGGTGCCGGTACAACCTTGACCAAGGATGCGCCCGCAAATCAATTAACTGTCTCCAGAGCTAAGCAAGTTTCTTTGCAATGGCAGCGACCAGTTAAGCAAGAGAAAAAGTCTGCAACAAAGAAAGTGACGATTAAAAAATCGGTTTCCAAAAAATTAACTACTAAAAAGCCTGCAAAAAAAGCAATGAAGACTGCAAGCAAGGCAGTAGCGCGAGGTAAGAAGTAATGTGTGGCATTGTCGGGGCTGTATCTCGTAAAAATATTGTTGATGTTTTGGTAGAGGGATTGCGTCGCCTCGAGTATCGCGGCTATGACTCTTGTGGTTTTGCTGTGATTAATAGCGATGCTTCACAACATCCTATTCAAAGAGCGCGTACCACTGCCCGCGTATCTGAGCTTGCTGATCAAGCAAAAGATTTTCAAGGCACTCTAGGAATTGCTCATACCCGTTGGGCTACTCACGGTAAACCAGATACCCAAAATGCGCATCCACACATTTCAAATAATTTGATTGCGGTGGTTCATAACGGCATTATTGAAAATTATGAAGTGCTACGTTCTGAGTTAAAAGCCGTTGGTTATGAATTTACTTCTGAGACTGATACTGAGGTTATTGCCCACTTAATTCATCAGGAGTATAAAAATTCAGGGCAAAAAGATATTGCCCAATCCGTCAGGGCGGTATTGCCCAAGCTTCATGGTGCATATGCTATTGGTGTGATTGCCCAAGATAATCCCACCACTTTAGTGGGTGCTCGAGTAGGTTCGCCTTTAGTAATAGCACTTGGTGAAAAAGAAAATTTCTTAGCATCTGATGCACTTGCATTGGCTGGTCGCGCACACTCAATGATGTATTTAGAAGAAGGCGATGTTGCAGTTTTAAATGCAGATAGCGTAATAGTGGTTGATCAGGCTGGCCACTCTGCAAAACGCGAAGAAAAGCCAATGCCGGCTCAAGCAGATTCTGTTGATCTTGGCCCTTACCAGCATTACATGCAAAAGGAAATTTTTGAGCAGCCAAGAGCAATTGGAGACACTCTAACCAATATCACTTCGTTTGGGCCAGAGTTATTTGGCGCCAGCTCTAATGAGTGGAATGCATTTGATCAAATTTTAATTTTGGCTTGTGGAACGAGTTACTACTCTGCATGTGTTGCAAAGTATTGGTTAGAAGACATTGCCGGTATCCCGACGCAGGTTGAAATAGCTAGCGAATATCGCTATCGAACAACAGTACCAAACCCTAAGACTTTAATAGTAGTTGTTTCACAATCAGGCGAGACTGCAGACACTTTGGCTGCTTTGCGCCATGCTAAATCTCTTGGCCATCAATATACGCTTGCAGTCTGTAATGTTGCGAGTAGTGCGATGGTCCGTGAAACTAATTGGCATTTTTTAACTAAGGCAGGCGCTGAAATTGGCGTAGCTTCCACCAAAGCGTTTACGACTCAGTTGCTGGCGCTTTATCTTTTGGCCATTTCCATCGCTAAACGTTCAGGCAAAATTTCTGCTGAAAAAGAAAAAGACATTTTGCGTGAATTACGCCATTTGCCAAAAGCACTGCATGCGGTATTGGCTCTGGAGCCACAAATTATTGCCTGGAGCCATGCTTTTGCGAAATGTGAGAATGCGCTCTTTTTGGGAAGAGGGTTGCACTATCCGATTGCTTTAGAAGGCGCTTTAAAGCTCAAAGAAATTTCTTATATTCACGCCGAGGCTTATCCCGCAGGCGAGCTAAAGCATGGGCCTTTAGCGCTTGTAACGGATAAGATGCCGGTGGTGACCGTTGCGCCAAACGATGTGTTGTTGGAAAAGCTTAAATCCAATATGCAAGAGGTCAAAGCACGCGGTGGAAAGCTGTATGTTTTTGCTGATCAAGATACAGAAATTGTAAGTAGCGAAGGAATCAATGTGATTCGTCTGCCAGAGCACTACGGCAACTTATCCCCGATTCTCCATGTGGTTCCCCTGCAACTGCTGGCATACCATGTCGCTTGTGCGCGTGGCACTGATGTAGATAAGCCCCGAAACTTGGCAAAGAGCGTTACTGTCGAGTAAATTTTGACTTTAAGTCATTAAGCAATCTAGCGTACCCACTTCACGATATTAATCAGGCTGTTGCTAAGCCTGGAAGTCTTTTTTGTGTTCAAATAACTCTAATAAAGACCAAAGCAAATTCTATTTGTAATACATGTTGCACCCAAAAACGCACCGTCCCTCACATTTGCATCTCATTGCGCTAGTTTGCGTTGGTGTGATTTCTGGGTGTGCTGTTGGCCCTGATTTTAAGCAGCCTGATGCCCCTAAAACATCTTCTTATACAGAAGGCCCATTAACTAAAAAGTTGGCAACTGCTCCTGGGGTGCCTGGTGGCACAGACCAAGAATTTGTTGAGGGCGCAGATATTGAGGCGCAGTGGTGGGAGCTGTATAAATCGCCTGAGCTTGATACGCTGATTAAAAAGGCATTGCAACAAAATCCTAACCTTGGTGCAGCAGATGCTGCCTTGCGGGCTGCTCAAGAGAATGTCAATGCGCAAATTGGAGGACTGTATTTTCCTCAAATAGGGGTTGGTGCCAATGCTTCAAGGCAACTTCAGCCATCTGCTATTTACGGCTTACCCTATGGTTCTGATACCTATAACCTCTATAACACCTCAGTCAATGTCACTTACAAGCTCGATGTATTTGGTGGCGCAAGACGAGCGGTAGAGGGTGCAAGAGCGCAAGCTGAAGTTGCACAGTTTCAATTGGAGGGTGCCTATTTATCGCTAACAGCAAACGTTGTAACAGGCGCCGTCAGAGAAGCGGCATTGCGTGCGCAGATGCAAGCAACAGAAGAAATTCTCAAGGCACAAACTAATTTAGCTGAAGTCACAGAAAAGCAATTAGCGATTGGTACGGTATCAAAAGTAGATGTCACTTCTCAACGAACCTTAGTGTCTACTTCTCAAGTGGATTTAGTGAACTACGAACGTAACCTCGCTTTTGCACGCAATCAATTAGCAGTGCTTGTGGGTGAATTACCTAGTAACTCTGATATTGCAAAGTTTGATCTTAGTAAGCTGCATTTGCCAGAAAAATTACCCTTATCTGTGCCATCAAATTTAGTGCGTCAACGGCCCGATGTAAGAGCAGCAGAAGCACAATTAAAGGCGCAAAATGCCTTTGTTGGTGTGGCCACTGCAAATCTATTACCTCAATTTAATATCACTGGTTCCATTGGGTCTGCCGCCTTAACTTCAGCAGCTTTATTTGGACCTAATTCAGCACTTTGGGCATTGGGTGGAGGAATATTGCAACCTCTATTTCAAGGTGGACAATTATTGGCACAGCGTCGCGGCGCTATTGCTAATTATGAACAGGCAGCTTTTCAGTATCAAGCAACAGTGTTAAATGCTTTTCAAGAAGTGGCAAATGCATTGAGAGCGCTTGAGACTGGCGCGCAAGCACTGAAAGCGGCATCTGATGCTGAGCGTTATGCCTATGAAACATTAGATCTTGTGCAACAGCAATACAAATTAGGCACGGCGAGTTATTTAGCAGTGTTGTATTACCAAAATCAGTATCAACAGGCCAAAGTGAAATCCGTTGCTGCGCAAGCAACACGATTCTCAGATACCGCAGCATTATTTACTGCACTCGGCGGTGGCTGGTGGAATCGTGAAGGCCCTGCTTTTCAACCCAAATCCATAGCAAACAAAGAGCAAAATGAAACTTCTGGAAACAATTAAGAGCAAACTGATTGCTGCCATTATTGCCATCTGGGCGTGGATGAAGTTAAAGGCAGAGCAATGGAAATTGCGTGAAAAAGTCATTGCGCTATGGGAAAAAGCGAAAGCTTTCTATGCCCGCATGGGCGCCAAATGGCGCGGCACAAAGGCGTATGCCAAGCTGATGGCAATGGAGCCATTGCAACGTCGTATGACTGTTATGTTGTGTGGCGTTTTCTTATTGCTTGGATTGATTTTTGCATTTAATCAATTCAAAACGTTCATGATTAAGAATTTCATTGCAGGAATGGGGTTGCCGCCAGCAACCGTTTCTACGATGGTGGTGGCCACTTCAGAATGGCAACCAAAGTTGAGTAGCGTAGGTAACGTCCGTGCATTTAGAGGCGTTGAACTCAGTACGGAAATTGGTGGTCTGGTATTGTCTGTCCCAATTAAGTCAGGCCAAGACGTCAAAGAAGGTGATTTGCTGATTAAGTTAAATGATGCTTCCGATGTTGCGCAGCTCAATTCTCTAAAGGCAATGGCTGATCTTGCTAAAGTCATAAACGAGCGGGATAAGCAACAGCTTGCCATTCAAGCCATTAGTAAGAACGTCTTTGATACAAGCGCAGCTGACGCAAAGTCTAAGCAGGCACAGGTTGAAGCACAAACAGCCTTAGTTGCAAAGAAAAATTTAAAGGCACCGTTTAGTGGGCGCGTGGGGATCGTTTCTATTAATCCTGGTCAATATGTCAATCCCGGGGATAAGTTATTAACTTTGCAAACGCTTGATCCCATTTTTGTGGACTTTACATTACCGCAGAGCAATGCTGAGCAAATTCAAGTGGGTCAAGATGTTGAAGTAACAACAGACGCATTTAAGGATGCTAGCTTTTCAGGCAAGATTACTGCCGTAAGTCCTAAAGTTGATACCAACACTCGAAATATCCAGGTAGAGGCGCAACTAGCAAATCCGGATAAGAAAATTTTGCCTGGAATGTTTGCCAATGTGAACATTAAGTTAGGCGATCAAGTGAAGTTATTAACTTTGCCACAGACTGCCGTGACCTATAACCCATATGGCTCAACAGTATTTTTGGCCAAAGAGACTGGTAAGAAAGATAAACAAGGTAAGCCTGCGCTTGAGGCTCAGCAGGTCTTTGTCACCACGGGCAGCACGCGTGGTGATCAAGTAGCTATTCTCAAAGGTATTAATGAGGGTGATACGGTTGTTACAAGTGGTCAGCTCAAACTCAAGAATGGCACACCTTTAATTATTAACAACAAGGTGCAGCCTGCTAATTCACCTAATCCTAAGCCACAGGAATAAATAGCAGATGAATTGGACCGATATATTCATCCGCAGACCAGTGCTATCACTGGTCGTGAGTGCGCTCGTATTGGTGTTTGGTTTAAAAGCGATCGGCTCTTTGCCAGTCAATCAATACCCGCAAACACAAAATGCAATTGTCACCATTACGACTGCTTACTATGGAGCAGATCCTGAAACGATTGCAGGATTTATTACTCAACCACTTGAAGCTTCCATCGCGCAAGCTCAAGGGATTGATTATTTATCCTCATCTAGTATTAGTGGCGTCTCTACTATTATCGCTACGCTCAAGCTGAACTACGACTCTAATTCTGCGTTGACTCAGATTCAGACGCAAATTAGCGCAGTAAAAAATCAATTGCCCCCACAAGCACAGCAGCCGATATTGACAGTGCAGATTGGGCAGTCTACGGCCGCCATGTATATGGGTTTTTACAGCGATCAGCTGCCAAATAATGCCATCACAGATTATTTGCTACGCGTTGTGAAGCCCAAGCTCGATTCGGTTGAGGGTGTGCAAAATGCCGAAATTATCGGTGGTAGAAAGTTTGCCCTGCGAGCATGGCTAGATCGTGAAAAGATGGCAGGTCTTGGTGTCGGTCCTGATGATGTATATGGCGCGTTGTCTGCCAACAACTATTTATCTGCAGTGGGCAGCACTAAAGGCGATATGGTTGCGGTTGACCTGGTTGCGGGTACCGATTTACATACCTTAGAAGAATTCCGTAAGTTGGTAGTGAAGAAAGATGGCGTCAATATTGTTTACCTAGATCAGGTGGCTAATGTTTCATTAGGCTCAGAAGACTACAACACGAATGTCGCATTTAGTGGAAAGCAGTCAGTCTTTATTGGTATCAAAGTAGCCCCACAGGCTAATCTTTTGGATGTTGCGCAGCGCGTAAGGGACGTTGTTCCCGATATTCAAAAGCAATTACCAATTGGTATGAATGGCAAGATTGTTTACGACTCTACCGAATTTATTACTAGCTCTATTGATGAAGTGATTTCAACCCTGGTAGAGGCGTTGATCATTGTGACTTTAGTGATTTATCTCTTTTTAGGAAGTGTGCGTGCTGTAGCAGTGCCGGTAATTGCAATGCCCTTATCTCTCATTGGAACTTTCTTCTTGATGCAAATTTTGGGGTACTCCATTAATTTGCTGACTCTCTTAGCCTTGGTCTTGGCTATTGGATTGGTGGTGGATGATGCCATTATTGTGGTTGAGAACGTCGATCGACACATGAAGGAAGGTAAGTCGCCATTAGAGGCCTCTCTCATTGCTGCTCGAGAGCTTGGCAGCCCAATCCTAGCGATGACTGTAGTGTTGATTGCTGTGTATATTCCTATTGGTTTTCAGGGCGGTCTAACAGGTGCGTTATTTACTGAGTTCGCTTTCACGTTAGCAAGTGCGGTAGCAGTATCAGGATTGATTGCGTTAACCCTATCGCCGATGATGTGTTCTCGTATTTTTACCGAAGAGCAAGAAGCGTCTTCGTTTGTAAAAAAGATTGATCACATTTTTGATAAGGTGCATCACAGTTATCAATCTACCTTGCGCGATTTACTAAGTACTTGGCAGGTCATTATTGTGATGGGCGTCATTCTGTTGGGTGGCGTGACGTATTTGTATGCTACTGCTCGAGCAGAACTTGCTCCTACTGAGGATCAAGGCATTGTTTTGATGCAAGCATCTGGACCGCCCAATAGCACTGTCAATCAAATGCAGACTTATGCTGATCAAATTTATGCGATTGCTGCGGCAGAGCCAGAATATGAGCAAGCATTTCAGATTACTAGCCCAACCTCCAGCTTTGGTGGCATTCTATTAAAGGATTGGAGTCAACGTAGCCGCAATGCTACGAAGTTTCAAGAAGATTTACAGCAAAAATGGAATTCGATTGCTGGAGCTCGTATTGCTGCTTTTCAGTTCCCTGCTTTGCCTGGCGCGCAAGGCTTGCCAGTCCAAGTGGTTATCAATACGACTGAGCCTTATGATCAGCTCAACGAAGTATCTCAGGCTGTGTTGGATAAAGCCCGCCGTAGTGGAAATTTCTTCTTTGTGGACTCTGATTTAAAGATCGATAAGCCACAAGATGTATTGGTGATCGATCGTGAAAAAGTGGCTGCATTAGGCATGACACAGCAGCAAGTGGGCGCCGCTTTATCGGCTGCTTTGGGCGGTGGATTTGTAAATTACTTCTCGGTTTCTGGTCGCTCATACCGCGTCATTCCCCAAGTAAAACAAACGGATCGTCTCAATCCAGACCAGATTTTGGATTACTACATACGGACACCAAGTGGCGCCATGATTCAGGCACGAACAATAGCGAGCATCAAACAAAGAGTGGTTCCCCAATCTATCAATCACTTTCAGCAGCTAAACTCAGCAACCATTTCAGGGGTGAGTACACCCTTCATTTCTCAGGCCGACCTATTAGAGTTCATGCGTCAAACTCTGAAAGAAGTTGCTCCTAATGGTTACAACATGGACTACGCCGGCCCTTCGCGGCAATTTATGGCTGAGTCGGGTGGATTTTTAGTCACCATGTTTTTTGCAATCCTGATTGTCTTTTTGGTTCTCGCAGCTCAGTTTGAAAGTTTCCGCGATCCGATTGTAATTTTGGTATCAGTGCCTCTCGCGTTATTTGGAGCGCTTATTTTTATTAATCTTGGGTTTACAACACTGAATGTCTACACGCAGGTTGGCTTGGTTACATTGATGGGCTTAATTAGTAAGCACGGCATCTTGATTGTGGAATTTGCCAATGAACTTCAAGAGGCAGGTCGTAGCAAGTTGGATGCAATCGTTGAAGCGAGCAGTGTTCGTTTAAGGCCAATTTTGATGACTACGGCCGCGATGGTGTTGGGTGTAGTGCCCTTGGTGATTGCATCGGGTGCTGGTGCTGCTGGAAGAAAATCGATGGGAATTGTGATCTTTACAGGTTTGTCGATTGGTACTTTATTTACTTTATTTGTCGTGCCTGCAATGTATCTCTTTATGGGCGCGGATCACCATCAGAAAAAATTCAAGCAGGAATAGAGGTGCAAAGAACTCAAGATTACTTAGCAATAATATTGAGTTCTTTTTCTGCGAAATCCATAAAGTAAGTAGTTTCTTTGAGTTGCGCTAGCCAGCGATCAATATTATTAAATTGTGGCTTTATCCCAGTTTGTTGGGGAAATGCTTCATTCATCAAAATCCAGCGATGCACGCACAGCGCTAAAACAATATCCCCGAGATGAAATTCATCCCCCGAGCAATAAGCCTGAGATTGAAGGGTTTGATCTAGCAGTGCAAATAGCTGATTGGTATCTTGATAGGATTTCAGGATGCTTACGTAATCACGGTCAGCTTCGGGCACTCTAGTCAATCCGATGAATGCAGGCCGTAAAGTTGGCCACATAGTACCAACCTGCCAATCCATCCATTTTTCTGAACCATACTGTGATTTAACGTCATGCGGAAAGCGGTGTTGCATGTCATGCTCAGCAGCCAAGTAGCGCAAAATGGTATTGGACTCCCATAACACTAGGTCGCCTATTTCAAGGGTGGGTACTAATCCATTGGGATTGAGTTTTAAAAATTCTGGTGATCGAACGATGCCAAATTGCAGCCCAGCATCAATCCGCTCAAAATTCTTGCCCTCTTTAAGGCCCAGTTCTGCGAGGCACCATAGCACCTTTAATACATTGATGGAACTTTTACGACCCCATAAGCGCAGCATACAATTTCCTTGTAAATGCTCAAGTGGATTTGATTTCAGAAAAATCGAGACCGACAAATTTGCTGCGAGCAAAGATGAGAGGCTCTTTCTCCGGATGATTTTTTAGGCTAATAACTTTTGCAACAATGATATTGTGATCGCCACCCACATGAACGGAAATGGTTTCACATTCGTAATATGCAACACAGTGATGAATTTCTGTAAGGCCGCTAGGGCTCAAGCTGTGATCAATGCGCTCAAACTGATTTATTTTGACGGTAGCAAAATGCATCGCTAAGTCTTCTTGGGTCCGCTCTAGCACATGGATTAGATGCTTTTTGCCAACCTCAACCCAAGGCATTAAACGTGAATGTTTTTTTAGGCTCCAAAGAATCAGCGGAGGCTCTAAAGAAACGGTATTAAAAGAGCTGATCGTGATGCCGTGCGGATTCAGATCCTCATCAACGCAAGTAATAACGGTGACCCCGGTCGCAAATGAAGCAAATCCTTTGCGAAGTTCCTGTGAGGTAAACGGTGCCATTAAGTTGTTACTTTGCGGCAGCTTTAGTATTTTGTTCAATGGTTGTTCCAGGAATGGGAATTAAAGTTTCGTTTTCCTGGGGTTTAACGCACTTAAAGCGATATTCAGTGCCAGCCTTAGAAAGAAAGCTAGCGCCTTCATAAAAATCATTTCTGCAGGTATTGGTAGCAAAATCCATAACATCTTGAGGATTGGCGCTAGAGGTGATTAAACGCATGTTGCCCATGGACATATTAATTTTGCTTGAATAGCAGCCGGCGAGTAAAAAGCTAGAAAGTGTGGTTAATAGTAGAATTTTTTTCATGGATACCTCCATAATCAACAATGCTCGTTAGGATAAACCTATTAGCCAAATGCTGTGGGAAAAGACCAATATTCAAAATAAGACAAAGGAAGACAGATGTTTAAAGCAATAGTGATCAATAAGGATGATCGAGGCTATAGGGCGGAATTGAGCTCTGTTGATGAGGCAAACCTTCCTGAGGGCGACGTGCGGGTAAAGGTGGCCTATTCAACCCTCAATTACAAAGATGGTCTTGCCATCACTGGTAAAGGCCCTATTGTGCGAAGTTTTCCAATGGTCCCAGGGATTGATTTTGCTGGTGAGGTATTAGAAAGCGCTCATCCCGACTTTAAAGTTGGCGACCAAGTCTTATTAAATGGTTGGGGGGTTGGAGAAGGCCATTGGGGTGGATTGTCTCAGCAAGCCCGCGTCAAGGCTGAATGGCTGATACCTTTGCCAAAGGGTTTTACGCCAAAACAAGCCCTGGCTATTGGAACGGCAGGCTATACCGCGATGTTGTGTGTAATGGCCTTACAAAAGCATGGGACCAAACCAAGTGATGGCGAAGTGTTGGTGACGGGCGCTGCTGGTGGTGTTGGTAGTTTTGCAATTACGTTGTTGAGTAAATTGGGCTTTACTGTAGTGGCAAGCACAGGACGTGCAGCCGAAGCAGAGTATTTGAAAAAATTAGGTGCCTCAGAAATTATTGATCGCGGATCAATGTCTGAGCCAGGTAAGCCTCTAGCAAAAGAGCGTTGGGCGGCTGTGGTCGATAGCGTTGGTAGTCATACGCTGGCAAACGCTTGTGCACAAACGAAAAGCAATGGGGCTGTTGCAGCATGCGGTCTTGCGCAGGGCATGGACTTTCCAGCGACGGTAGCACCTTTTATTTTGCGTGGCATCACTTTATATGGCATCAATAGTGTGACCGTTGCTCGAGAAAAACGTATTGCTGCCTATGAACAGTTAAGCCAATTGGTAGACCTGAAAACGCTTGATGAGATTTCTCATGAGATTACCTTGGAAGAATCTTTAAAGTACGCAAATGACTTAATGGCGGGAAATGTGCGCGGTCGTTTAATAGTGGACGTGAATAAATAAAACTATGGCTATTGAGCAATCCAATCCGCGGTTAAGTGAGATTTATTACCCTTTGGGCGACAAAGTTCCTCAACTGGGGGAAAGTGTCGAAGTAGCTCCAGGGGTGCGTTGGATCAAAATGCGCCTACCGTTTGCTTTAGATCACATTAATTTATGGCTTTTGCGCGACCAATTGAACGGCGTGGACGGTTGGACTATCGTCGATTGTGGCATTGCAAATGATGAAACGAAAGCTTTGTGGGAGCAGATTTTTGCAACCCAGCTAGAGGGCTTGCCAGTCCTACGGGTCATTGTCACGCACATGCATCCAGATCATGTGGGTTTATCTCAGTGGCTCTGTGAAAAATGGAATGCTCCTCTGTGGATATCCATGACAGATTATTTAACAGCACAGTGGTTAAGTTGCAAAGAAGGGGGCGCAGCGATTGGTGCGCGTGCGGGGAGCGGTGGTTCAGCAGACCATTTTCAGAAGCATGGTTTAACTTCTCCAGAGGATTTGGAGAAGATTCGGGCGCGTTTTAACTACTACAGCAATATGGTCCCTGGAGTGCCACGTCAATATCGTCGGATTGTTGATGGTGAGCTGATATTGATTGGTGGAAATGTTTGGCAAGTCATTATGGGATACGGACATGCACCTGAACATGCATCACTTTTTTGCAAAGAGCTTGGAGTTTTGATTTCTGGTGATATGTTACTGCCCCGCATCTCTACCAATGTCAGTGTATTTGACGCCGATCCTGACGCTGATCCTCTTGGTTTGTATCTGCAATCTTTAGAGAAATATTTAGTATTGCCAAACGACACCTTGGTATTGCCTTCACATGGCAAGCCCTTTACTGGCATGAAGCAAAGAATTGCACAGCTGCGCCATCATCATGACGACCGTTTAGCTGAGACGCTTGGAGCATGTAAAAAACCGGCAACTGCTCGTGAGATTGTGCCGGTTTTGTTTAAGCGCGAGTTAGATATTCACCAACTCACTTTTGCTATGGGTGAGGCTATTGCTCATCTGAATTACCTACTTCGTCGAGGAAAGTTGGATCGCCAACTTTGCGAGGACGGCGTTTTGCGGTTTTCCGTGGTTTAGCTTTCACCCTAGTGGTTTGACTGCTGTCATCATCTTTAGGCGCAGCAGTTGGGCTAGTCGCAGCAGCACCAGCTGCCGATACCGCATCTCCAAACGATTTGAGAGCCATCATAGTGGCGTGCTGTACCTCAAGACCTTGAATGGTGGACTTCAGAATATTGAGATTGAGGTTAAGCCAGTTCTCAACGCTTTTGAGGTCTTTTATGCGTTTTTCTAGCTCTTCCAAATCCATGCCTGGAAAGGCAGCTCCAAATCCACCAGCGGCTTTCGATGCGTCAGTGGTAAACGGAAATTGACCGGCTTGAGCGGCGGCTCCTTGTCCCCACATCGTTTTAAACATATCAAGGCTTTGATTAAATTCTGGAATAGTTCCAAACATAGAGGCTCCGGGATAAAAGAAAGTGGCTTTTCCAATAGAATAAGGGATTCTAGAGATTAATCCTGGCTAAGTAATGCAATTTAATGGTTTGTCCCAGCCCTATACGCGCGGTCAGGCACTTCCTGAGCTGTTGAAGCAGCGCATCCTCATTTTGGATGGGGCTATGGGCACAATGATCCAGCAGTACAAGCTGAGCGAAGCTGACTACCGTGGTTTGCCAGGAAACACACGCTTTGTAGATCACTCTGGCGACCTTAAGGGCAACAATGAACTCTTGGTGCTGACGCAACCCCAAATCATCAGCAAGATTCATGAGCAATACTTAGAGGCTGGCGCCGACATTATTGAGACCAACACGTTTGGTGCAACTTCAGTAGCGCAAGAAGACTACAAAATGGCTGGTTTGGCGCGCGAAATGAACGAGGTTTCTGCAAAATTGGCGCGTGCCGCTTGTGAAAAATTTAGCACCCCAGAGAAGCCACGTTTTTCTGCAGGGGCTATTGGGCCTACACCAAAGACTGCAAGCATCTCGCCGGATGTCAATGATCCAGGCGCACGCAATGTGACATTTGATGCTTTAAGAGCCTCTTATCGCGAACAAATCGAAGGTTTGTTTGCGGGTGGTGTTGACTTATTTTTAGTGGAAACGATTTTCGACACGCTCAACGCAAAGGCAGCCTTGTTTGCGCTCGATGAATTTTTTGAGGAGACAGGCGAGCGTTTGCCAGTAATGATTTCTGGAACAGTGACTGATGCCTCTGGACGTATTCTTTCAGGTCAAACAGTAGAGGCATTTTGGAACAGCTTGCGCCATATAAAACCTCTCACTTTTGGTTTGAATTGCGCTCTTGGTGCCGCACTAATGCGCCCATATATTGCAGAACTCTCTCGTATATGTGACACAGCGGTGTCTTGCTATCCCAATGCAGGTTTGCCAAATCCTATGAGTGATACTGGCTTTGATGAAACGCCAGATATCACTTCAAGTCTAGTGGATGGTTTTGCTAAAGATGGTTTAGTCAATTTGGTTGGCGGTTGTTGTGGAACCACTCCAGATCATATTCGTGCAATTGCTAACGCGGTTGCTAAACGTAAGCCGCGTGCCTTTTATCGCGAAAAGGCTGAGGAATCGGCATGAGTAATCGGGATAAAACAGCAATTCCGGCCATGAAGCTTTCTGGTCTTGAGCCATTTAATGTGACCACGGATGTAGGCTTTGTCAACATTGGTGAACGCACGAACGTCACTGGATCAAAAGCGTTTGCACGCATGATTTTGAATAATCAATTTGATGAGGCGCTGGCTGTAGCGCGTCAGCAAGTGGAAAATGGCGCCCAGGTGATTGACATCAATATGGATGAAGCCATGTTGGATTCAGAAGCGGCAATGACACGCTTTTTGAATCTGATTGCTTCTGAGCCAGATATTGCCCGTGTACCCATCATGATCGACTCTTCAAAATGGAGCGTCATTGAGTCAGGATTGAAATGTATCCAAGGTAAACCTATTGTCAACTCGATCTCTTTAAAAGAGGGTGAAGAGCCTTTTCGCAAACAAGCGCGATTAATTCGTCGCTATGGAGCCGCTTCAGTTGTGATGGCCTTTGATGAGGTTGGGCAAGCTGATACTTTTCAGCGTAAAACGCAAATCTGTCAGCGTAGCTATGACATCTTAGTCAATGAGATTGGATTTCCGGCAGAAGACATTATTTTTGACCCCAATATCTTTGCGATCGCAACGGGCATTGAAGAGCACGATAACTATGCGGTAGATTTTATTAATGCCACCCGTTGGATTAAAGAAAATTTGCCAGGCGCTAAAGTGAGCGGCGGTGTATCTAATGTGAGTTTCTCGTTTCGCGGAAATGATCGCGTACGTGAAGCAATTCATACTGTATTTTTGTATCACGCAATACAAGCCGGTATGGACATGGGCATTGTCAATGCGGGTCAGCTAGGTGTGTATGCGGACTTGGATCCCGAGCTGCGTGAGCGGGTTGAAGACGTAGTTCTTAACCGCTTTAAAGAAAAAGATGGTCAAACGCCAACTGAAAGATTGTTGGCGATAGCCGATCAATTCAAGGGTGACGGTACCAAACAAGCAGAAAACTTAGCGTGGCGTGAGGCGCCTGTCCGCGAGCGATTGACGCATGCCTTAGTTCATGGAATCACTACATTTATTGAGCAAGACACCGAAGAGTTGCGCGCAGACATTATGGGCGCCGGTGGTAGGCCTATCGAAGTCATTGAAGGTCCTTTGATGGATGGCATGAATGTAGTTGGCGATCTATTTGGCGCTGGCAAAATGTTCTTACCTCAAGTGGTCAAGAGTGCTCGGGTGATGAAGCAAGCAGTTGCCATACTGATTCCCTACATTGAAGAAGAAAAGCGCCAGCATATTGCTGCAGGTGGCGAGGCAAAAGCGAAGGGCAAGATTGTCATGGCCACTGTCAAGGGTGACGTGCACGATATTGGCAAAAACATTGTGACGGTTGTCTTGCAGTGTAATAACTTTGAAGTGGCTAATATGGGCGTGATGGTGCCTTGCGCAGAAATTCTGAAGCGGGCCAAAGAAGAGAATGCAGATATTGTTGGATTGTCTGGTCTGATTACGCCATCACTGGAAGAGATGACCTATGTTGCGCAAGAAATGCAACGCGATGATTATTTCCGTGAGCGCCAAATTCCACTGATGATTGGTGGGGCTACTACCTCACGAGTGCATACCGCAGTCAAAATTGCTCCCCATTACGATGGTCCGGTAGTTTATGTGCCAGATGCCTCTCGTTCAGTTTCTGTTGCCTCTAGTTTGCTATCTGATGAGAGTGCAAAGAAATTTATTCAAGACTTGCGCGATGACTATGAGCGTATTCGTGAACAGCACGCCAATAAAAAGTCAGTCCCAACGATTTCTTTGGATGCGGCACGTCAAAATCGCGAGATGATTGATTGGGGTTCCTATGTGCCAGAGAAGCCCAAGTTTATTGGTCGTCGTGTATTTAAAAACTTTTCTCTAGGCGACATTGCTAAGTACATCGACTGGACGCCATTTTTTCAAACGTGGGATTTGGCAGGAAAGTTTCCCGCAATTTTGGATGATGAGGTCGTGGGTGAAGAGGCACGTAAGGTATATGCTGATGCCCAAGTCATGCTGGATAAATTAATCAAAGGCCAATGGCTGCAGGCAGACGCAGTAGTTGCTTTTTATCCCGCCAACACCGTGGGGGACGACATTGTTTTGTATAGCGATGAAGCTCGTCAACATCCTCTCTTTGTGTGGCATAACTTGCGCCAGCAAGCAGAGCGACCCATTATTGATGGGGTACGCAGACCAAATCGCTGTCTAGCGGATTATGTGGCGCCCAAAGATTCTGGTGTAGCAGACTATTTGGGGTGCTTTGCCGTTACCACTGGCCATGGTGTGGAAAAGAAAGTGGCGCAGTTCCAGGCAAAGCATGATGATTACAGCGCCATTATGTTGAAAGCGCTTGCAGATCGATTGGCTGAAGCATTTGCTGAATTGATGCACCATCGAGTGCGCACAGATTTATGGGGCTATGCGACAGACGAAATTTTGACAAATGATCAAATGATTAATGAAGAGTATCGTGGTATTCGCCCTGCTCCAGGATATCCAGCATGCCCAGCACACGAGGTAAAGCAAGACTTATTGCGTGTCATCGGCGCACAAGATATTGGTATGACGTTAACCGAGTCTCTTGCCATGAATCCAGCCTCTAGCGTGAGTGGTTTTTATATGGCTCACCCTGATGCGCAATATTTCAATGTTGGGAAAATTAGCGCCGATCAAATTGAGGATCTAGCGAAACGTCGTGGGCAGTCAATTGAAGAAGTTCGCCGACAGCTTTCCAGTTTGGTGGATTAAACACCCCACATTACCGGCTCTTTTTTTGCATTCGCTTGTTTCATGAGTTCTAAGAACGGATAGGCCCTCTGACCAAGACGATCTGCTAACTTAGGTTTTTCTTTCCCCTCATCCATTTCATTCTTGACCTTGGCCCGCTCTTCAAGATCTTTCAGTATTGCTGTCTCCAGAGCTGTAATCAGCGCAGGGAGCTGTTCTTCGGTAAGAATCCCTCTAGGCTCTAGTGGGCGCCCCAAAATATCAAATATGCGTTGGGTTAAGTCTGCCAACATAATGACATCTGGACCAGCTTTGGAGCGAAATTGATAGATCATTTCCGTAGCTTACCACCTGATAAACTCACTTATCTATGTTGCTGACTAATAAAAATCGTCTCATTGAGATGCTGAGCGAGGCTCTGCAGGGCCTTGCCAAGGAACACGGCTTTTCGGATGCGCCGACACCCCGCCTTGAGCGCCCTAAAGCAGTAGAGCATGGTGATATTGCTTGTAATATCGCCCTCCAACTTTCTAAGGCATGGAAGCAAAATCCTCGGGAGCTGGCGCAGAAATTGGTAGACCGCCTCCAAACTCAACCGGGCTTTCATCAGTTAATTGCTTCTTGCGAAATCGCTGGACCGGGCTTTATTAATTTTCGTTTGAGCAATCAAGCAAAAACTGCAGTAGTTGGTGAGATATTTTTAGCAGGCAACCATTTTGGCCAATCCAATATAGGAAATGGCCCATCATCAAGCGCCATGATTGAGTTTGTTTCTGCCAATCCAACGGGTCCATTGCATGTGGGTCATGGTAGACAAGCAGCTTTAGGTGATGCATTGGCAAATTTACTTGCTACACAAGGCATAAAAGTACACCGTGAGTTTTATTACAACGATGCTGGCGTACAAATTGCTAATCTTGCTTTGTCAGTGCAAGCCCGTTTAAATGGTTTGAAGCCAGGTGATCCTGAGTGGCCTGAGCAAGCTTATAACGGTGAATATATTGCTGAGATCGCAACGGCATTTAAGGCTTCGCCAGAATTTAATGATGACTTAGAAGCTATTCGTAAATTTGCTGTGGCATACCTGCGTAATGAACAGGATATTGATTTAAAAACCTTTGGCGTTCAGTTTGATTGCTATTACCTTGAGTCCTCTTTATATACGGACGGAAGTGTGAATCAAATTGTTCAAGATTTGCAAACTATTGGCAAAACATATGAATCCGAAGGTGCGCTATGGCTTAGAACAACAGATGATGGCGATGATAAAGATCGCGTCATGCGTAAGTCTGATGGTACCTATACGTATTTTGTTCCTGATGTGGCTTATCACGCAAGCAAATGGAAGCGCGGTTTTAGTAAAGTGATTAACGTTCAAGGTAGCGATCATCATGGAACGATTGCTCGTGTTCGCTCAGGGTTGCAAGGCGTAGCTCAAAAACGAGGCTGGGAAATACCAAAAACCTATCCTGACTATGTATTGCACAAAATGGTTACAGTAATGCGACATGGTGAAGAAGTAAAAATTTCTAAGCGCGCTGGTTCCTATGTCACCGTACGAGATCTTGTTGAGTGGTCCGGAGGCGTTCATTCAGAAATGACTCCAGAAGAAAGAGAGTTAGCATTACAACGTGGTCGTGACGCAGTACGTTTTTTCCTAATCTCTCGTAAAGCAGATACTGAGTTTGTATTTGATATTGATTTAGCCCTGCAACAGAATGATGAGAACCCTGTTTTCTATGTGCAATATGCACATGCAAGGATTAACTCGATTTTGCAGCAATGGAATGGAAAAACATCCGATCTTGCCAGCGCAGATCTATCGTTATTGCAAAGCAAGGCATCTGATCACTTGTTGCGGCGTTTGGCTGAATATCCACAAGTGCTTGCGGATGCTGCCGCCGAACTTGCCCCACACGCTTTAGCTTTTTATTTACGAGACTTGGCTGGAGACTTCCATGCGTTTTATAACGCTGATCGAGTACTGGTTGATGATGAGTCTTTAAAGTTAGCTCGCCTTGCTCTGTTGTCGGCAACCCGTCAAGTTCTACAAAATGGCCTGAGAGTTTTGGGAGTATCTGCTCCAGCAAGGATGTAGTAGCAAAGTGTGAAGTGAATAGGTAAGATGGGGAAATGATGAGAAAACCGAATCAACAATCTAGCTTCATGAAGGAAAACACGATTCCAAAAGACCACTCTCAATATGGTGGAACTATTTTGGGTTTTGTTCTGGGCCTAGGTGCGGGGCTGGGTATAGCCCTGGTGATTGCCTTTTATCTTTCCAAAAATACTCCTCAGGAAAGGCCGGGTGTTAGGGCGCCAAATTTGCCCATGACAATTAAGCCATCCACTCCAGTTGATAGTGAGTCAGCGCCCGCTGAACCTGTAGATTTAAATAAGCCCTTGCAAGGGAAAAGCCCAGCTCCAGCATCAGCTGACCCTATTGGCGACTTGGTAAATAGCAAAAAGTCTGCAGACAATGCTCCTGCAGCATCGACCCCCAAGGGTGACGCAGTCTATTTTTTGCAGACAGGCGCTTTTGCTAAGCGTGCAGATGCAGATGCTCAGAAAGCAAGCTTGGCAATTCAAGGAATTCAGACGCAACTGAGTGAAGTCACTAGTGATGGCAACACATTGTGGCGCGTTCGTTCGGGACCATATAGTAGCGTTGAGGAAAGTAATCCCGCAAAAGAAAAGCTCAATAGCATGGGAATCAAACCCACTTTGATTAAAGCAAGTAAGTAGGACATAAAGATGATTTTATTAACCAAAAGAATATTCATTGCATCTATCTTCATTCTATTGAGTGGCGTTGTCGGTGCGCAGAGTCAAAAAATAGAAGAGGGTTTTGACTATCGCATCTTGCCTGTGCCACAACCAGTAGAGACCAAAGGCAAGGTAGAAGTGATTGAGTTCTTTTGGTATGGCTGCCCGCATTGCTATGATTTTGAGCCAGAGCTTAGTGCTTGGGTAAAGCGTCAACCTAAAGATGTCGTATTTCGGAGAATTCCGGTAGCGTTCCGTGATGATCTGTTGCCCCACAGTCAGCTTTTTTATGCGCTTGAGGCGATGGGTAAAGGCGATGCATTAAATGAAAAAGTAATGTATGCCATGCATAAAGAAAATAAGCGTTTACTTGCTGAGCCTGAAATAGCAGATTGGGTTGCATCTCAAGGCGTTGATCGTAATTCCTTTTTGGCCACTTATCGCTCCTTCGCAGTGGTTTCCAAGGCTAGAGCGGCCAAGCAATTGGCTGAAGCCTACCGTATTGATGGGGTACCCACGATTGTGATGCAAGGCAAATATGTCACCTCACCTTCGATTGCGGGAACTAAGGCGAAGGCAATTGCTGTCATGGATTATCTTGAAGAGAAAATCCGTAAAGATAAATACAAATAGTTTTAGGTTTTGAATAAAGGCCTAGTGAAGTATTAAATTTTCACAAAGCGCCGCACAATCCAAAAATACAGTGGGTACGGCAGGATTCGCAAGAACTTTAAAAATCTTGAGAATCTTTTTGGGAAATGAATATCAAATTCACCCTTTTGAATACCACTTAGAATCTCATCTGCCGCTTCTTGGGCACTAATTAATGCTGGCATCTCAAAATCATTTTTTGCAGTTGCCTCTGTTGCCACAAAGCCTGGTGAAATCATATGAACGCTGATGCCTTCTGGCAGCAGATCGTAGTAAAGCGTCTCACAAAAATGAATGATGGCTGCTTTACTAGGGCCATACGCAAGCGCCTTAGGTAGCCCACTGTAGCCAGCAACACTACCGACGATGGCAATATGCCCAGAGTGTCTTCTTAGCATTTCAGGGAGTACCAGCGCAACCGCTCTCATGGGACCTAGCAGATTGGCTTCAATCGTTTGTTCGGCAATCTGAAAATCAAAGTCGGTAGCGCGTTGCGGGGTATATATACCAGAGACAAACAACAATAAATCAATCGATCCCCAAGTGTTGAGAATGGTTTCATATCCTTGCTCTAATTGTTCCTGATTAGTGATATCAAGCGGGACAACTAGGACGTTATTGATTGTTGCATGTGCAGCGATGGCATTTAAACGCTCTACCCTGCGACTTGATAAAGCAACTTTTGCACCTTGATGAATAAGGGCTTTGGCACAGGCCTCGCCAATTCCGCTGGAAGCGCCAATGATCCAAACATGCAGATTGGTAAAACTGTCAATTCCCTTTTGATCCATGCGAAACGTATACCTTATGAAGATTGTTTTGCTTGATGGCTCAGTGTAAATTGCACGACATCAATATTTTTGAGTGAAAATCCAGCAGCGCAATACATGAGATAAAAATTCCAAAGTCGAATAAATGCCTCATCAAATCCCAGTTGCCGAACTTCTTGAAGTTTTTGATTGAAACTGTCACGCCAAATACACAATGTTTTGGCATAGTCTTGGCCAAAAGCAAATTCATCCTCAATTTGCAAGCCAGCATTATTTGCATGTGCTTTAAAGCTAGTGCGGGAGGGCAACATCCCCCCAGGAAAGACATACTGTTGAATGAAATCGGTATTGTGACGATAGCGTTCGAATAAGTCTTCGGCAATCACAATGGTTTGAATGCAGGCTTTGCCATCCTTTTTGAGGCATTGAGCTACGGTTTGGAAGTACTCTGGCCAGTGCTTTTCTCCAACTGCTTCAAACATTTCTACTGAGGCAATACCATCAAATTGCTCTTTGCAATCGCGATAGTCTTGAAGTCGCACTTCAAAAGTGGCGGGCGAATGGAGGGCGGCGCTAATTTTTTGTAAGCGATGATCTGCAAAGGCCTTTTGTTCAGTAGATAAGGTAAGCCCTGTAATAGAGCGTTGGCTTAACAGAGCTTCCTCCATTACCCCACCCCAACCACAGCCAATTTCCAAAATATGCGCACCAGTTTTAGTGTGAAGTGAATTTAGAATACGCTTGATTTTGGATCGCTGTGCATCTGCAAGCGTTTGTTTGTCGCCATCCGAAAACCAGGCGCTGGAGTAACTCATCGTGGGGTCAAGCCACAAACTATAGAACGCATTTCCTAGGTCGTAGTGTGCATGAATATTTTTGCGGCTACCAGTTTTAGTGTTGTCACGTAGCCAATGCTTAAGACGATAAAAAATAGAGCCTGACCAACTGCCATAAATAGCCTTTTCTAGAATCAATCGATTTTGAATGGCAAGTTCAAGAATAGATTTGAGGTTCGATGTATTCCATTCCCCACGAATATAGCTTTCCGCAAACCCAATATCCCCATGGGAAAGAATTTGCTTAAAGACTGACCAATCATGAATTTGAATATCAGCGCTAAGTGAGTCTTGACGGTTGCCAAACTCCATCACATCACCATTTGGCAATGTTAATGTTAGGCGGCCACTCTGTAGCCCTTGGAGTATTTTGAGTAGTGTCTGGGTGCTGATATCTCTTTCAAAAAGGCTTTTCTTAGCTTTTTGAGAGCTAGAAAAACTAAGGCGTGATAGTAATGATTGTCCGGGGCGATTCATCTGCTGATCTCAAATTCTGGCGGTTTTGGTTTTGAATAAAAGGGTACACCTTTTATCCACAATTTCAATGCTTGCCAATGAATGCGAAAAATTACGCCTAAGCTCATGAGTGGGTAGCGCACTAAAGCGCTATAAAGATGATGTCTATTGAGAGGCTTGCTGGTCCCGCTAATGCTAGTGTTAATAAGAGGAGTGCTATCTTCGTGAAGTTCAATGCGGGCTACAGAGTTCGCCCCAGATTGGCTATCTTGAGAAAATAGGAAGCGAAAAAGATACTCTCCACGTACTTCGCAAAAAGGGGACACATGAAATACTTTCTTACTCTTTAAAGATTCACCAGAAAGTATGGGCTCTCCGGAGTCTTTATAGAGCAAGTAACAGTGGCGTTCGCCAAAGGTATTGTTGACTTCGGCCAGCACTGCCTGAACATTACCATCTGAGCGTGTACAAATCCAAAAGCTAACAGGGTTAAATACATAACCAAGAACTCGGGGGAATGTGTTTAACCAAATTTCTCCATCGACATGATTGATATGATTTTCTTGCAAGATATTTTCAATCCAGGCAAGGCTGTCTGTGTCCCCTAAACCATGATCTTTATCATAAAAGGAGCAAATACCAAATGTATTATCTTTAACCCCGTAATCGCTCAGAATTTTTGGATTGTCTTTCCTTGATCTCATTGGAATAGACAAGGTAAAGACACCATAACCAAATGAATTGGTCGCAGGCCTTAAGCGTCGATGCTTTACTTGACCAAAATTAATCTTTGCAAAGTTCATTTAACGAGCATCTTGTTGATAAGCGTTATCCAGTGGTGCGCGTAGGCTTTCAATTAAGGCCTCGGCAACCAACTCTCCTGAGCGCAAGCCATCTTCATGAAAACCAAACCCTGTCCACGCGCCACAGTACCAAATGGATGATGTACCTTGGATGAGAGGCAATTCTTTTTGCGCTTGAATGGCGCGCATATCAAAAATGGGGTGAGCATAGTGAATTTCTTGATGCACTAATTTTGCATCTGGCTCGGATGTGGGATTTAAGCTCACAACAATAGGAATGTTTTGTAAGGAATCTGGAAGCGGTTGCAAGCGATTAATAAAGTAATTTACGCTGACATGCTGTTTAGAAGATGGCGCACTACCGGATTTTGCAGTGTAATTCCATGCCGCCCAACAGCGCTTAGCTTCAGGTAAAAAACGAATATCAGTATGCAATATGGCGCGGTTATGTTGATAAGGAATTGCAGCCAGAATATTTTTAGCCTGTTGGTCGATCCCGTTTACTAGATTGAGTGTCTGATCGCTATGACATGCCATCACTACTTCATCAAACCAAGCTGATCCTGATGGGCTGATGACTTCAACTTGGCCATCCCTGTTTTGACCGGCATTCACTTGTAATACGGATTCGCGTTTAATTGCAACATGGTGCTTTTCGAGAGCATCCACAATGCGTTTGACATACTCACGTGAGCCCCCTTTGATAGTGAGCCATTGGGGGCGGTTTTGAATTTGCAATAGACCATGATTGTGACAAAAACGAATCATGGTTTGAATTGGGAACTCCAGCATTTGATCTACTGAGCATGACCAAATTGCTCCAATCATAGGCAAAAAATAATTTTCTCTAAAGCTTAAGCTAAATCGATTGCGATCTAAGAAATCGGCAATCGTTTCATCGGGCTCTTTGTAGTGATGGCCTTCTGAGATTTGCTGTTTTGCTAACGAAGTTGCAAGTCGATTAAAACGCAAAATGTCATATGCCATTCTCCAAAATGATGGAGATAGTAAATTAGAGCGCTGACCAAAGAATGAGTTGATATCGGTGCCTGCCCACTCAATTGTTGGTCGTATGGGATTTTTTTCTGAAGCGTCAATAGATACGGAAAATGACATTTCAGAAGGAGCAATCGGCGCTTGAATTTCTTCAAACAATCGAACGAGCCTTGGATAAGTCTTGCGATTGAAAACCAAAAAGCCTGTATCAACGCCATGACTGATTTGTTTTCCATCTACCTCTGTTGTGAAATCAACGGTATTGCTGTGTCCGCCAATGTGATCTCCGCCCTCGTATAAGGTTAACTCGATGTCACGTTGTTGTCTTAAGGCATAAGCGCAGCCTAGACCAGAGATTCCAGCGCCAATAATGGCAATTCTTTTTTTTATCACTGGACTTTTTCCTCTAGAAGTTTTTCAATTTGGTTAGTGATGCTGCTACTTGTTGGCTTAGTAACACTCCCGAATGCATCGACCACGTTGCCATTGCGGTCGATTAGATATTTATAGAAATTCCATTTTGGGGTAGTGCCTGTTTTGGCAATTAACATCTTAAAAAGTGGGTTTGGGTTATTACCTGAGACAACGCTTTTAGAAAACATTGGAAATTTCACGTCATACGTATTTTTGCAAAATTCTGCAATTTCTTTATTGCTACCTGGTTCTTGTTGGCCAAAATCATTAGAAGGAAAGCCGAGTACAACAAAGCCACGATCTTTATATTTTGCATAGATCTTTTCAAGTCCTTCGTACTGACTGGTGAAGCCACAGTAACTAGCGGTATTAACAACGAGAATGACTTTGCCCTGATACTGGCAAAGATTTTGCGGCGCCTCGTCCTGGAGTCGAGGAAATGTATGAGAGAGTAGTACGCTGCAATTAGGGGCGGCATGGACAGCCCCAGAGCCTAAAAATAGGTAAATCAAGGTCAAAATCCAGCGCGTAAGGGGAATGCTACGTACAGGGGTCATATCATCTCCGCGTTTTCTTGTTATTCATCACGAAGTCTAAGACATTCTGGGTAATATCGCTGAGCGACGAACAAAACTATTAATATTGCAATATGACTTCTTTACCTCCACCATCTTTTGAGTCTAAAGTTTGCTCAGCTGAGCAACTTAAAGCTCGAATCGCCCTGTTACCAAGGCCACTTGTGTTTACAAACGGTGTATTTGATATTTTGCATCGTGGTCACGCAAGCTATTTAGATCAGGCCAGAGCATTGGGCGCAAGCTTAGTAGTTGGCGTAAATTCAGATATGTCAGTCAAAATGCTTGGCAAGGGTGATGACAGGCCGATTAATGTAGAAGCGGATCGCTTGGCTTTGTTAGCGGCGCTCGAAAGCGTTGATATGACCATTCTTTTTACAGAACAAACCCCAGTCAATTTGATTGAGAAAATTCGTCCTGATATCTATGTCAAGGGGGGCGATTATCAAATTGATGATTTGGCAGAAACGCACTTAGTAAAAACTTGGGGCGGCAAAGCTATTGCAATCCCCTTTTTGTATGAGCGTTCAACGACGAGCTTGCTAGGAAAAATCCGCAAATAAGTAATTCGATTGATGATGTTAGGGGTTTTGAGTAAGCCAAGCCCAAAGCCCTCGAAGGACTAAGCCCTCACTAATTTCCACCTTAGTGCCTTGAAAGCTGTTCGAGTGTGCAATAGCATTCATTAATACTTTGGCATTTCCACCGTCAAGCCAAATTCTCTCAACCCCCAGATGCATCTCATTTGCTAGCGTAAGCGCATACTGGATAGCGCCAACCTGTGCGGCATCGCAGCCACCAATGATGGCGTCGTTTGTAGAGGTGCCAAACCCATGAAGTAGTTCATTTCTCTGGGCTAGTGGGAGTGCGGCGGTATGGCTTTCCAAGCTCTTTTGCATGAGATCAAGGCCAGGCAGAATCCAGCCGCCATAATGCACGCCATTAGATCCCAGCAAATCAATGGTGGTTGCAGTGCCAGCATTGACAATTAAGGAAGTAGACTTAGATAGCGCGCGCGCAGCAATGATTGCAGCCCAGCGATCTGCCCCTAATTTACTTGGGTCTTGATACAGGCTACGAAGACCCTCATAAGCGCTATCGCCGCGAAGTTGTCTCCAATGAAGATCTACCCATTGCGGAAATAGCGCACGCAGATGATTAATAGCTTCTGTTCCGGCAACGCAACTAAAACCGATGACATCAGGTTTGGGTAAAGTTTTAGAAATGTAATCTGCAAGCTCTTGACGGTGTGCTGGAGATTGCAAAGATTGGGTGTTAATTGAACCAGAATACGGCCACAATTTTTTTTGTTGGTCTGATGGGTGTTGGGATGACTCAACAGCAGCCCATTTCAGGCGAGTATTGCCCACATCAAATAATAAATACATGCTCATGATTGCAATCTTAAAGAAACATCGCCAGCGTATATAGCTACCGTCTTGTTCTCTTGTTCAAGTAGTAAAGCGCCGTTTTTATCAACACCTTTTGCGATGCCATAGATGGATTCTTGACTGATGCCCGAGATCATGACCCTCTCATTTAGAAAGGCATCCCACTTGAGCCAATCCTCTTGGTATGCAGAAAAGCCATGTTGATCAAATTGTTTGAAGTGATTCGTAAAAGATTCGATCAATGCAAGCCATAGCACTTCAGTATCTGGAAGGATGTGTTGGGGTGGTAACAATTGCTCAAGGGAGCTTGCTTTGAGTTCAGTTTGCTCTAGCATTGCCTCAATCGCTGTTGTGTTTCGCAAGTTGATCCCCACCCCAATAATCATCCAAGTAGGGTCGCCCGCTTTAGCTTGGCCACCTTCAATCAAAATACCTGCCAATTTGGCATGGTTGAGTAAAAGATCATTGGGCCATTTCAGGCGAAGGCCGGCTTGATGAAGGTCTGATGGTTTGAGATGGCAGGCATGTGCAATGCCCTCGATGACGGCTAAGCCGACCAACAGGCTAAGGCCAGTGAGTTCTGCGGGACTTCTTTTAAACGGATAGGCCATCGAGAAACAGATCGAATCTTGCGGATTGGCAACCCACGCCCTGCCAGCCCTCCCCTTACCCTGTCTCTCATACACATCT
>NZ_JAHBAK020000044.1 GCF_018500155.2 Polynucleobacter sp. | reverse complement strand
GTCTAATAAAGACCAGTAATCAGCTACTTCAGCTTTAGAAACGGTATCTATAAAAATCAGGTTTTCCAAATTTTTATCTTTGGCCAATTGCTTTAAAGCTTCTTTTCTCGCCCCATCTCCCAAGATAAGAATCTTGATATTGTCGCTTTCTGGGTTTTGAGTATTCTGAATAATCTCGGCTGCCTCAACTAATGTTTCAAGCCCGTGGGCCATACCAATGGTGCCAATATAGCCGGCAACAAATTTATTCTCGAGCCCTAGTTGTTTTAAGAGAGCTTGGTTTTTACTGCAAGGTTTAAATAAACTTAAATCCACTCCATTGGTTATTACATCAATCTTCTTCGCTGGGACGTCTCGCAAGACTAATTCTTTTTTAAATGACTGGGTTAATGCAATGATGCGATTGGCTTTTTTATAGAGAAATAGCTCTAAACGCTCAAGTGTGCGGTACAGAAATCCATCACCCATTGATCCAACTGCCTTTATAGATGCGGGCCAAATATCTCTCAATTCAAAAATCCAAGGCACACGCTTCATAAGTCCGACAACGTAGGCAGCGCAAACTGTGAAGAACTGAGGAGATGTGCCAATCACAACATCTACCTTCTTCACAAATGAAGAGGCAATTGTGGCTGTTACCATGAAGCTCGCGTAATCTAAACTACGCCTCACAAAGCCTTCATTGGCAGTAATGTAAGACCAAACCCGAATTACTCGAATACCTTCAACGGTTTCAGTACGCCACAAGCGATTTTTATATCCTGGGAAAATTTCTCCCTTCGGAAAATTTGGGGCACAAGTAATCACAGTTACCTGCTCACCCAACTTAACCCACTCACGACAATGTTCAAATGTACGGCTAGCTGGCGCATTGACTTCAGGGGGAAAGTTATCTGTTAAAAAAAGAATGTGCACATTAACCCCAATCAAGCTGTACTTGCGAACTTAATGCGCTATCGCCAACTAACTCAACAACCACACATTGTGTTTCCTGTGATATTCCAAACTCTGGAGAATAAGTACTTTTCTCAAGGTAAGCATTACCAGTATGAACTATGAACTGAACAAGACCCTGAGTGGGTAGCTGCAACTCCCAGTGATTTATATTAACCAATGAAATTCTGACCGAAGGATGCAAGATATATCTTGCGACCGATCTCGGGAGAGTTTTAGCATTTTTTACTTCGTCTCTGTAAACTCTATCACTGACCACCAGAGCCTTCGCTGACATATTCCAGGTTCGGCCATGGATCAACCCAGAGATCAGCCTTTGATAGCCATTGTGTGCACAGGAAATCTCGAATCCTTGCTTCGTATTGGCGACTGATAAGTCCACGGGTTCGGCTCTATTGGCCACCCTAAAATGACCCCAGACTTCAGAAGAGTCTTTTCCATCAATCTCAACCGTGCTATGGGCTTTTGTAGAGCGTTCGTAAGGCCGTAATGCCCCAGCATAGGTAGAGGTTCCGCCATTCACAATCAGCCTCTCACCAAAAATAGATAGCTCAAATGAAAGGGTATCCGCATGAGCGTGTCCGGGTAGATAATCTGGGCCAACTTCAGCCACATCCAAAAGTGCACATACCTCACTGTTTTCGAGCCGGATATATCCAGCTTTGTGCAAATGGGCCAATGAAAGTCCATTGGATTGTTGGCGCTCAATACCCATTTTTTTAGTATCAATACCTAATGATTGAGCATAGCTGTCTAACTGAGAGAGAGATCCAGCAATTCCGAATGCAGCGTCATTAAAAAAACTAATTTTTCCATCAGGATGATTTAATGTTTCAAATGCCATTAGCATGGTTTTGGCAATGGCCTTCATTGAGGCTAAAAAGTGAGCACTCAACCTGTCTGGAAAAGTCTGGGCTAAATTGACTAAATCCAAAACATCCTCAAGAATAATGGCGTGGTACATAGGGCTGCGCTCAAAGTGCACTCCGTCAGCCAAAATTTGCTCAGGAATTTGCTTCTCAAAAATTCTTTTTCCAAGGCTTAGCCAACCTTGCGGCTCATCGCCATCAAAAAAAGTTCCTGCAAATATCAGAGCTTTCGCATTGGCTAACAAATGATTACCTAGCAAATGCCATTCCACTCTACTGGTTAGCCACCTTGCTTGTAAATAGAGACTTTCAATCTCCGCCGTACCAAGCTTATTTCCAGCTAATGCCCACTTAATCCAATTGACCATTCTCAATGAACTTGGGTAGGACTCCCAGCCATTGCCTTGGGTGGGTGGATTCTCTTCAACCCAGCGAGAAATTAACTGGTGATGCCACTCAAGCCTATCAGATGCCTTTTGCGCATTCAGGTCATCAAAATAATGTAGGTTATAAAGCCATAACTTTGGCATCTTCGGGTCGTTCCACCCATTGCCCCCAATAATTTCTTGCGTTTGATTTAAAAAGCAAAAAGTATTTTTATCTATTAATGACTGACCATGAGCTACTGGTCTTTGCCAAATACCCTTAGGTTTAGAGAGATGAATCTTAGGTAAATCACAATTGAGAGATGGCTGATAGTAACGAAACCAAAAGCGGCGATAAATTTGAATCGGCTTAAGGTAACGAAGAGTATTCCAATACAGCAAGGCTTTTTTAGCCGAACTCAATGCGCCTCCTGGGCGATCTCAAGAGTTACTCTAGATACTTCTTCAATCTCTTCAAACGGGATGGGCGTTGGTCCACCCCGCTCGATCGCATCTATAAACGCTTGAACGCAAGCTTGTTGACCTTTATCTTGCCGAAAGAGATTCATGCTTTTAAAACCAGGCCAGCCGTAAGCTCTTAGCTTCCTGAAGTTATCAAGTGAAAGAATTTTCCCGCCACAGAAAACATCTAAACGCTCTTTCGGAAACGCTTTACTGCCATTGGCCAAGTACTGAATCGAAGCGATTGATCCATCGGCAAACTTAAGCCCAATCATGACAGAATCTGCAGGCGCCAAAGCTCCAGCAGCGCTCATAGACTGAACCGAATGCTCGGTAATTTGAGAGCCTGCCAAATAGCGCATTAAATCAATAAAGTGGCATGCCTCTCCAATAATGCGGCCGCCGCCAACTTGGCCATCCTGGGTCCAATGCGAGCCATCAATACGACCAGCATTGACTGTCATCACAAACGACTTGGGTACGCCGACATCTTTAATGAGAGCTTTCATTTTCTGAATATGTGGTGCAAACCGTCTGTTAAATCCGACCATGAGGTGTCGTCGCTTATCAGCATCTACACTAAGATACAAATCACGAATTTGCCCTAACTGCTCTAGATTTAGACATAAAGGCTTTTCTACAAAAACATTTTTTTGGGAGGCCAAAGCTGCCATTACATATTGCGCATGGCTATCGTGCTGCGTCGCTACTGCAATAGTATTTACTTGCGGATCTTGGATCACATTTTCTGCATTTGTGGCTGCTGAAGTAAATCCAAACTTTTTGCCCGCATAGACACTAGATACCCCAGTGCGCGAAGCAATAGATAGCAAATGTGCACCCGCCTTCTGAAAAGCGGGGATCAATACTGAAATTGCATAATTACCTGAGCCGATAAATCCTACGGAAGCTTTTTGAGGTTTAGTAGATATTGAAGAACTCGACTTTAACTTATTACCAGTCAAATCGACTTGATTGCCTCGTAGATCTTCATCAGCAATCAAAGAAGAATTGGGGTACTCAAATAAGATGCCTAATGACGATTCATTCGAGGTAATGAGCTCGTACGCTTGATTAGCATTTTCTAGGGCGTAACGGTGTGAGATGAGCGGCTTTACATCCAACCTTCCAGAAGCCATCATATCGAGAACCGCCTCAAAATTGCGCTGCTCAGTCCACCTGACAAAACCCACTGGGTAGTCATGACCATGCTCTTCATAGCTGGCATCATATCGACCTGGACCATAAGAGCAACTCACCTGAAAGCTCAGTTCTTTTTCATAAAAGTCGGCACGGGACAACTCTAAGCCCACGACTCCAACCAAAACAATTCGTCCACGCTTACGCAACATCAGAGCGGCTTGATGTACTAAATCATTGCTTTGGGATGATGCGGTAATGATGACAGCATCTACTCCCCTACATCGCGAGTAGGTCATAGCGGTATCTACTGGGCTTTGCCCATTTGATACATCTATTACCTCAGCACCAAATTGCTCCGCCAACTTTAATTTCAGAGGATCAAAATCAATCCCAATAACGCGACAACCATTTGCCTTGAGAAGTTGCACCGCAATTAAACCAATTAAACCTAGGCCCGTAACAACAATGGTTTCACCCAAAGTAGGATTGGCAAGACGAATACCCTGTAAGGCAATAGATCCAATGACCGTGAAAGCTGCCTCATCATCACTCACCGATTCCGGAATCTTTGCGCATAGATTGCCTGGTACGCAGACGACTTGAGCATGCTTGCCATTGGAGGCAACACGATCGCCCAATACAAAGCCACTCATTTGAGAGCCGGCTTCAAGCACAGTCCCAACATTGCAATACCCCAACGCAAGGGGTTGATCTAATTTATTTTGAACCGCCTCAATGGTGGGCAATAATCCATCGGTCTTAATCTTATCAATGACCATTTTGACTTTGTCTGGCTGAGAGCGCGCTTTCTCTAGCCAACTAGCCTGGCCAAATTCGACCAACATCCGTTCTGTGCCTGCAGACACCAGTGACCTACTCGTGCGAATTAAAAGCTGCTTTGCCCCGGGTATTGGGCACGGTATATCCGCCAATTCAGTGGCTCCCGTTTTTAAGCTTTGCAGGACCTGCTTCATGAACGACCCATTCCTGCCCTAATAAGGGCATCCTTATCACTTCTAGAGGGGTAATTAATCAATACTGCCCGATATTTACCCTTAAACACAAATAGACTACCGGCTGCAGCCCCAATAATGCCAAATTTCTGAATCAAACCTTCAATATCTGTGAGTGAGCCAGCACCCCCCAATGCCGTGATCGGAAGACTAGTACACTTGCGAATGGCCTCTATTAAGCTCAAATCATACCCTTGCATTAAGCCATCCTGATCAATCGCGTTAATCACGATCTCACCAGCGCCTAATTTCTCCATTTTTTCAACAAAATCGACAGCAGATAGGCCGGTTGAGGCGCGGCCATTTTGAGTAAACACCTCATAACGACGCAATAAACCCGTTTTCTTTACGTCCAGAACGACCACCACACTCTGACTGCCAACACGCTTAGCCGCCTGCTCAATAAATTCCGGGTTTGCTACCGCTGCTGAGCTGATAGCCACTTTTTCAACGCCCAGTTGAATAACTGTCTCTTATACACATCT
>NZ_JAHBAK020000063.1 GCF_018500155.2 Polynucleobacter sp. | reverse complement strand
GTAAATCGGGATCGCCAATGAAACAGTCGCAGAGCCTAATAGAAAGTGAATAAATTGGGCGCCTTCAAAATAGGTAGAGTAAGGCATGCCAATGAGTTGGATTGTGGTGGCAACTATCAAGATTGCAATTGCGACGGGGTTTGCCAATGGATTTTGGGTGGTGCGTTTGTAGATCGTAAGACCAACTTGGTAGGCAGCTAGCGTGATGAATAAAGCAAAGAGCGGACTACCAGAGAGATAGACCCAAATTTCAACAATAGAATGGTTCTCACTCATCGTGCGCTTTCGTTCTCTCACTGAGCAGGCGAGCAATCAGAGCGCTTGAGCCAATAGTCAAAACTACGCTGCCAATAAGAGCAAAAAGAATGGCATACGCATTAGCTTTGAGTTGCGGCAAAAATAACACTACGCCAACAGCAGCTGGTACAAAGAGTAAGCCGAGATATTGACTAAAACCATCTGCCACCATGGCTAACTCGGTATTGATTCCTTTGCGAAAGACTAGCCATCCCACGAGTAGTACTAAGCCAATAACGGGTCCAGGCAGGGTGGGCAAGAAGAATTTAGATGCGAGCTCCCCAATACTTTGAAACAGCAAAATTTGAACCAGGCCGGATATCATGAAGCGGCCTGGGTTCTGTTGTTAGTCTGAAAAAACAACGGAAGTTGCGCCATTGATCAGCACTCGGTCATGCAGGTAATAACGCAGAGCGCGAGATAGCACAGTGCGCTCTAGATCGCGACCTTTTCTGACTAAATCATCTGGTGTATCGCCATGTGTTACGCGGGTGACATCCTGCTCAATAATGGGACCCTCATCCAAATCGCTGGTGACAAAGTGAGCTGTAGCACCGATGAGTTTGATACCCCGAGCATGCGCTTGATGATAGGGTTTTGCGCCTTTAAAGCTTGGCAAGAATGAGTGATGTACGTTAATGCAACGTCCTGATAACTTGGTGGATAGCTCATCGGACAAAATTTGCATGTAACGCGCCAGAATCACCATGTCTACTTTTGACTCGGCAATAATTTCCAATAATTTAGCTTCTTGAGCAGGCTTAGTTTCCGGCGTTACCGGTAAGTGGTAAAAGGGTATGTCTGCAAAATCAATGCTTGCATAGACATCGCGAGGATGATTTGAAACAATGCCACAAATGATCATGGGTAATTCACCGATGCGCCAGCGATAGAGTAGGTCTACTAGGCAATGATCTAATTTAGATGCCATGATCAAAACGCGTTTTAAATCTTTTACTGCACGTAGATTCCAGTTGAGTTCAAAACGTTTGGCAATCTCGGTAAATCCAGAGCGTAAGGTGTTGCCATCAGTTGGGCAGCTAAAGCTCACTCGCATAAAAAAACGTTTGGATGCTTTGTCGTCAAATTGCTGAGCCTCCTCAATGTCGCCGCCTGCTTGAAAAATATAAGTAGATACAGCAGCCACAATGCCCGGTTTATTTGGGCAGGTGAGCGTAAGGTAGTAATTTTCAGTAGTCATTGCAAGTTTCGGTGATGGTCGTAAACAAAACCAATTTTAGCCCTACACAACAATGTTTTCAGGGGGAAGCCAAAGGCTTACTTGGTTGCTTCTGTTGGTAAATCGGCTGGGCCAGCTAGTGGGGCGCTGTTATCAATGATTTTGGGCATGACAACATCTACGCAGATCGCTTTACCATTCAGAATATGAAAGAAGCTGCACTCCTTTTTGGTGGCTGCTGAGGCGGCATGCTCTAGGGGAGACTTACCCGTCGTTGCGGTGGAGGCAAGGCTAGTGGCTGTCATGGGATTTGCCACTGCAGCAGTGGTCATCGTCGTACCGGCAGAGCTTGCCGCTGCAGTGCTCGTTGTGCCCAATGCTGCTAAAGGTGCTGCACAACCCTGGACAAGACCTATCAATGCGAAAGGGGCAATCGTCCAGGAAATCCGCATGGGCGGAGATGAGGCTTATTTTTTGAGAGTGCAGACAGTGTTAAAGACACCTGCTGCCCAAGTTTCACTCACAACCGGCTCAAACTTGCTGTCTGGTGTGTTGCTTTCTGAAACCAATTTGCCGGATCCCTTGCCACCAGAAAATTCTTTGAAAGCAATTGGGCGATAGCTCACATTAGGGCAATCAAATTCATTTAAGCCAATGATCGAGAGTACTGTCTCGCGATTTTCTGGGTTGACGCCAGGTTTTTTGAAATCGAGCATGGACATAATCTGCACTTTTTCACCTTGTGTTCGTACCGTGTCTAGATCAACGGAGACAATCATTAATTCATTGGAGCCGAGCTCCTTCCATGCGGCTAACGCATGAGTATAAGAAAAGAGTAGGGCGATAGATGAGAGGCTAATGAGAATTTTTTTCATAGAGAAACTTTACTTTGCAAGAATTCAATTAGGTTAAGTCGATATAGAGGGTATTTTATACGCCGTTACGGCAAGGCCATTACTTATTTACCAGCTCCAAGCTACGTTTGATGTTTTGGGGCTTCATTTGTAGGGGGAGGTATTCATTCTTTGCCCAAAGCGGCATCATATTGCGATAAAAATTGCTCTGCACCCAGCCAGATTGACCGGATTGAAAGATAAAGAGTGATTTGTCCAGATCCGCAAGATCATAGATGGCTCTCAAACTTGGGGCCTGCAGTGTTTCATAGGGTTGATCAGAGCGTAAGAGTTCGAGTCTGCCCACATTAATCGTATTACTGTCACCCGGAAACGGGGTGCGTAGATTAAAGAGTTTTCCCAAGATAGGAATTTTGCTAAAGGGACGGTGTTCTGAGATGGCAATATGTGCGCTACCCCAAGTCCATTTGCTGGGATCATTGCCATATTCCTTACTCAAATATTCCAATGCTTTGTTATAGGCATCATTGGATGCATCAAGACAAGTTTCCTGTGCTTCAGTTTTGGGGTTATCGCACCAAGGACTGTTGGGATTTTGAATTTGTCCTAGAAGTGCACCGCGATAATTGCGCTCACCGTATGTTTCATGAAAGATATATCCCAGCCTCGAGAATAAATTGCGAGTGAGGTGATCTGCCCAGGCATTAAAAATGAGTGCACCTACACTATCTACTCGCATGTTGCCATCGAAGTTTTTGGATAGCTCAACCGCTTTGCTGCCTAATGGGTGAGTAGGGGTGCTTGCTTTAAAAAGTGTTAACAGAGGAATGGACGTGAGTGAAAGAGTGTCAGCCTGCATCATCTTCATGTTATCGATGTCATGACTACTTTTAGCTTTAATCAGATCCACAATGCGCTCATAGCGTGCTGACAAATCCCAGTCTCCAGTGAGTGGATTGGGGTCATTGGCCGCAATAATGCGTTGATTAGCTGTTGCAAGCCAGCCCTGTTCAGGATTATGACTACTGGGCAGTTGCTCAAAAGGTACGTAACCATGCCAGTCATATTGTTTATCCCAGCCTAATGCTGGTGCAACACCGTAGAGCCCATGCCGAAGTTGACGTTTGGGCGCGACACCTGCAGCTTGGTAAGTAATATTGCCGTCCACATCTGCCATCACTACGTTTTGCATCGGAGCATAATTTTTACGTAGCAAATGTCTAAACGAATCCATGTCTTTGGCGCGATTCAGTTCAAGTAAGCCCGCGACAGATTGGTTTTCTATGTCTAATGCAGTCCAGCGCAATGCTAAAGCAAAGCGATTGGTATCTATAGCCCGCTTCGCACGAGCATATGAATCTGAAATGACTGGACCGTGACGCGTTTCTCTCACGAGGAGATTGACAGATGGGGCGCCCTTCACATCAATGATTTCTTGACGCACTTTAAATGCTAGTGGACCATCGGGGCCGCGATACATCCCCGTATTTTGCGTATCAATCTGTTCGATATAGAGATCTTGTACGTCAGGGTTGGTGTTGGTAAAGCTCCATGCGTAATTTTCCGCTCGGCCCAATATGACTGCTGGTATGCCGGGGAGAGTGCCTCCCAATACATTCAATCCAGGAGCATCTAAATGAGCAAAATACCAAATTGCAGGAGCGGATAAACCGAGGTGAGGATCATTGGCCAATAAAGGCTTACCGCTGGCAGTCAGTTTGCCGCTAAGCGCCCAGTTATTAGAGCCAATGCCATCTTTACTGCCAGGAATATCAATGTCAGAGAGCTCGGTTGCTGGTAATTTTTTGGAGCGGCTATTCACAGGGCCAGCCTGAGGGTTAAATACATTGAGATCTTTGTATAGCTTGGCAAAATCCATGGTTGTTACCGGCTCAGCTTCAAATGGTGGCATCACCTCCCAAATTTGCTTAGTCGATAAAACACGCGAAAGCTCAAGTCTTTGTAATTCCTTATGCCAGTTGCCACCTAAATCTAAAGCCATCATCAACATCCATGCCACACTATCGGTGGGTGACCAGTGGCCTGGTTTTGATCCCGTCAGAAAATACTCGATGGGTAATGCCCAACCTAGATGTGCATTACCTGCATTAACACCATCAGCATAGGCTTGCAGCAATCGTTTCGTAGCTACTGGGTATTTATCAAATTGATGTTCAGCCGCACGCTTAATACCCATAGTGCGAATAAAGCGATCAATATTGATCGTTTCACTACCTAGAATCTCTGAAAGACGCCCGCTAGCAATGCGACGGTTCATCTCCATTTGCCAAGAGCGCTCTGTAGCATGCAAGTAACCAAGAGCAAATAATGCATCAGACTGGCTATTGGCTTTGATGTGAGGAATATCTACTTCATCAAAGGAGATGAGAACGTTATCTCCTAAGGCTTTAATACTTCTTTTGCCGTGAGGGGTGGTTTGCGCGGCATATAAATATGCCATGGTTATGCCAAGGGCAAGTAATGCTGCAAAACCAAGCGTCCAAAATACTGGACGTAATAGCTTGCGTACACCCGCCATATTGCTGATGAATTTCATCAAGGTATTTTAATATTGTTGTCCTTAGGCTTTCCCAAGCCCTAGGTGATAAGGGCTTCTTCGGGGCAGGTGGTCTGACATGCTAAAATTTGGTTTGTCTTGATTTATTTTGCGCGGCAGTTACTGCTTGTGCGAGCCCGAGTGGTGAAATCGGTAGACACAGCAGATTTAAAATCTGCCGACTCAAAAAAGTCGTGCCGGTTCGATTCCGGCCTCGGGCACCACCACCTTCCATAAGATATTGAAGATTCAATTGCATCATCACGTTATGCGTTTATTCAAAATCTTGCTTGTTTCCTTGCTGTCTGCTTCTTCATTTTCTGCTTGGGCATTAGAAGAGATTCATTTGCATTGCAAACGCTATGAAAAGAGCTATACGGAAGAATATGAAATGAAGATTGTTCCGGCTCTAGCCAATCGCAAAGCGAAAGTGTATTTAGATGAACGCGATCTGGATCGATCTGATGAATATGGACACCAGCTAGTCAAAAGCGTGACGCTAGCACGCCCTAAAATTGTAATTTGGGTTGAAGCCAGTTTTGCCCCTGAAGTTGTGACAGGTGTTTCTTATCCTGCAGGAACGGTTTCAACGCAAATCAGTATTGATACAAATACGGGCAAGCTGAAAAAAACAGAGAGGATTCAGGGCGGCATTCTTGGTGCCACCATGGGTGATGGCACGCGCTTTAGCGAAGAAGATTGTCTTTTATCTCCCTCGCCCAATAAAGCGAAGTAATTTTCGCTAAAGGGAGAACTGTTAGAGCCTTAATCAGGCTCGGTAACAAACCCTAATTTGGTAAGACCTGCGCGGCGTGAAGCGGCTAGCACTTGAGCAACGTACTCGTATTTAACGGATTTGTCAGCACGCAAATTAATTTCTGGTTGGGGATCTTTTTGCGCAGCCTTTTCTGCATAGCCATCAAATGTCTTTAAGTCAATCGGGGTGCTATTCCAAAAGATTTGACCTTTAGCATCAATGGATAACTGAATAGACTCGGGTTTAATTTCATTGCGAACACTACTTGCTTTAGGTAGTTCGACTTTGACAGCTTGTTGGATCACTGGCAATGTAATGATGAAAATGATGAGGAGCACCAACATCACATCCACCATAGGTGTCATGTTGATTTCCGCCATGATGGCGTCATCATTTTGATCGTCTTGCATATGAAAAGACATACTTATTCTCCGGACTTCACGCGTGCGCCAGTGACAAAGTAGGCAAGCAAGTCATTGCCGAAGCGATTGAGATCGGCAACAAGTAGTTTGTTAGCTCGATTGATGGCATTAAAGCCCAATACCGCAGGAATCGCTACTGCTAAGCCTAAAGCGGTCATGATGAGCGCTTCGCCAATGGGGCCGGCCACTTGATCAATTTGTGCGCTACCAGAACTGCTAATGGAGACCAGCGCATGGTAAATGCCCCAGACGGTACCAAACAAACCAATAAAAGGGGAGGTAGAGCCTGTTGATCCCAGAAACGTTAAGCCTTTTTGTAAGCTGGCTGCAATCCCATCGATGCTATTTTTAATGCTGCGTGCCATCCACTCGGAATAGTTCAGTGTTTGCAATAGTTCACGATGGTTGCTGGCCTGACTTTGGTGGTGAACCGAGGCGCTACTGGCTAGCTTTGCAATCTGAAAGTAGGGATTCATCGTTGGATTGCTAAAGGAATGCATGCCTTGCTCAAAGGAGGTGGCATGCCAAAACTGCTCAAGCTCTGGCTTGAGTTTGCGCAAGTTCCGTAATTCCCAAAAGCGGCTAAGCAAAATAACCCAAGTAATGATTGAGCACAGCAATAAAACAATTGCCACAAAGCGAGTGATGGCATCACCCTCAAGCCAAAGATTTGCAATTCCAAATGGTGTATTCATGGTAATTAATTCTTGAGATTAAATTTGATTAAAAGATTGGTAGAAATACGTTGCGGTGTTCCGTTGACCAAGAATGGTTTAAAGCGATAACGTCGTCCGATATCAGTTGCTGCTCGATCAAGTCTGGGGAAGGAGCTCGACTGCAAGAGAGCAACATCCTCAACTTCGCCATTTTCTGCAATGATCAAGCGCACCACCACAGCCCCTTGTTCGCCAGACCGTTTAGAGAATGACGGGTAGTACGCATCTGCATCGGGTTGATATACGACAACCAGTTTACCAATGTCTGTCTGAATCGGTGTGCCGCTGGCGCCACCAGTCGTAGCGGGTGCCACAGCGGCATTTTGCATTTGACTTTGCGTATTGGATTCATTCTTCTGTTGCGGAGTACTTGTTTGTGTCTGCTGTGGAGTAGGCTTTTGCGAAGGCTTTTCTTCCACCGTTTTCTTTTTCGGCTCTTCTTTTGGTTTGGGTTTGGGCGGTGGTGGGGCAGGGGGTTGTTGACTTTTATTAGCAGCAGTATCTGGACTAACTAAATTTGCCATGACCCGCGCATCATCCATTTTGGGTGGCTTGGTAGTGAAATGCAAAAACTCGAGAGCAGGTAAAGCATGCAAGACCAAAACAATCGCAATAATGATGCGTTCTGTTTTTGTGAACGGTAAATGTGCATCCAGTTTTTGCAATAGAGTGCTCATTCAACTAGCTCCAAGGGAGTTGAGCTCACATCATGAAGCTGAAGGTCGCTACGCATTAAATCCTGGGCCATATTGCGCAGAGCAACATCGTCTTTGCTGCTAATAAAGCGAACTGCACCATGTTCTTGTTTTGAACTATTCGCGAATTTTTTAGATTGTTCTAAGGTTTCAAGTTGACGCTTTAACTGCCTAACAACTGCATCACTCGTATCGATGAGCGTAATGGAATCGCCTAATAATTTGCGAATCGCCTTTCTTAAGAAAGGGTAGTGCGTGCATCCTAGGACAAGGGTATCGGAACCGGCGTCTTGTATGGGCTCTAGGTGCTTGGCCAAAAGATCGAGCGTTTCCTCGCTGTCGGCTTTGCCAGCCTCGATCAGAGGTACTAAGCCCGCACCTGCTTGTTTAATAAAGCGGCATTCGCTAGGCAGGGTCGCGAGTAGTGCATTGAATTTATCGCTTTTGAGTGTCGCTTCAGTAGCAAGCACTCCAACCACACCATTTTGGGATTGCATTGCTGCAGGCTTAATCCCCGGCTCAACACCTACTACAGGAATGTTTACTTGCGCACGAATGTGTTTGATGGCTTCCGCAGTAGCGGTATTGCAAGCAACCACAATTGCGTCGCAGTTTGCCCGTGCTAAGAACTGACAGAGATGCAGGCTGCGAGCAGCAATCCATTCGCTCGATTTCTCACCATAAGGTGCGTTGGCAGAATCCGCAAGATAGATGTAGTCGTGCTCAGGGAGTTGGCGTAGGGCCTCATCCAAGATGGATAAGCCACCTACGCCAGAATCAAAAACGCCTACGAGTGACAAGCTAATACAGTCTCAAGCTGGAAAGGCTATTAAGCAATCTTGACAGGAATATTGCCAATTTTTGCTTGCCATTCCTTAGGCCCCGTCTCGTGCATCGAGATGCCTTCAGAGTTCACCGCAACGGTGACTGGCATATCTTTTACATCAAATTCGTAAATGGCTTCCATACCAAGATCAGCAAAGCCAACAACCTTAGAGCCTTGAATTGCCTTAGATACTAAATAAGCGGCACCTCCAACGGCCATGAGGTAAGCAGACTTGTGTTTTTTAATCGCCTCAATCGCAACGGGTCCGCGCTCTGCTTTACCAATCATGGAGATCAAGCCAGTTTTGGACAGCATCATTTCAGTGAATTTATCCATACGGGTGGAGGTAGTGGGACCCGCTGGGCCAACTACTTCATCGCGCACAGGATCCACGGGTCCTACATAGTAGATCACACGATTTTTAAAGCTCACTGGCAATTCTTCGCCTTTAGCGAGCATGTCTTGAATGCGTTTATGTGCAGCATCACGACCAGTCAAAATCTTGCCGTTCAGTAACAAAGTCTCGCCAGGTTTCCAGCTCGCCACTTCTTCGGCAGTGAGGGTATCCAAATTAATACGTTTAGATTTTTGTACATCTGGCGTCCAGGTGACATCTGGCCAATCAGACAAGGATGGAGCTTCTAATTTTGCAGGACCATCACCATGTAAATGGAAGTGAACGTGGCGAGTTGCCGCGCAGTTCGGAATCATGGCTACGGGCAATGACGCAGCATGGGTGGGGTAATCCAAAATCTTAATATCGAGAACTGTTGATAAGCCGCCTAAGCCTTGAGCGCCGATACCCAATTGATTTACTTTTTCATAGAGCTCAAGGCGCAGCTCTTCAACGCGGTTCTTTGGACCGCGTGCGATCAGTTCTTGGATATCGACTGGACCCATCAACGCTTCTTTGGCTAATAACATGGCTTTCTCTGGAGTGCCACCAATACCGATACCGAGAATGCCGGGAGGGCACCATCCAGCTCCCATGGTAGGAACTGTTTTCAGAACCCAGTCAACAATAGAGTCAGAAGGATTGAGCATCACCATCTTTGCTTTGTTTTCTGAACCACCACCTTTAGCAGCGCAAATGACTTCAACGTCATCACCGGGTACTATTTCGTAATGCACTACAGCGGGGGTGTTATCACCGGTGTTTTTACGTTTACCTGCAGGATCGGTTAATACGGAAGCGCGTAGCGTGTTATCTGGATTAAGGTAAGCGCGACGCACACCTTCATTGACCATTTCAGTCACACTCATCGTGGCATCGGGCCATTGCACATTCATACCAATTTTGAGAAAGACCAAAGCAATGCCCGTATCCTGGCATAGCGGGCGGTGACCTTCTGCACACATGCGGCTGTTGGTCAAAATTTGCGCGATGGCATCTTTGGCCGCCTCTCCTTTTTCAAGAGAATATGCCTTGCCCATGGCTTCGATGAAATCCTTGGGGTGATAGTAGGAAATAAACTGGAATGCGTCGGCAACGCTTTGAATCAGGTCGTTTTGTTTGATATTGGTCATGGTTTTAGGCTAATTTCCACAAGATTAGTAAGGTTTCCCCTATTTTAAGGGTTTGCCATAGAGCAAATCCCAAGTGTTTTCACTTATCTTCGAGAGTCTTGAGGGTGAAAACCCGTCATTTTGTGTCATTTTGCGTGTTTTATAGCGCAAAAAATATTGATTATTTAATAGAGGGCTGTGAAGCATGGAACCATTAAAGCAAGAAAATCGCGTTTTTAACCCACCAGCAGATTTTGTAAAGGGTGCGGCTATTCCAGGCATGGACGCCTATAAAAAGTTATGTGCTGAAGCTGAGAGCGATTACAACGGTTTTTGGGGTCGTCTTGCAAAAGAAAACATCTATTGGAAAAAGCCTTTCACTAAAGTTTTAGATGAATCTAAAGCGCCTTTTTACAAGTGGTTCGAAGACGGTACAACCAACGCTTCATATAACTGTTTAGATCGCCAAGTTGAGGCTGGTCTAGGCGATAAAACTGCCATCATCTTCGAAGCGGATGACGGTACCGTCACTAAAGTTACTTATAAAGAGATGCTCGAGCGCGTTTGCAAAATGGCAAACGCATTACGTAAGCTCGGTATCAAGTCTGGTGACAGCGTCATCATTTACATGGCGATGACCATTGAAGGTATTGTGGCAATGCAAGCATGTGCTCGCATTGGTGCAATTCACTCCGTAGTATTCGGTGGTTTCTCAGCACAAGCTTTGCGTGATCGCATCATGGACGTTGGCGCTGTTGCAGTCATCACTGCTGACGGTCAATTCCGTGGCGGTAAGGCATTGCCATTAAAAGCAATTTGCGATGAAGCACTCTCTACCGGCGAATGCCCTAAGGTAAAGCATGTCATCGTTAGCAAACGCACTGGTGCTGATATCAGCATGACTGCAGGTCGTGATGTGTGGATGCAAGATATTGTGGCTAACGAAGCTACTACTTGTGAGCCAGAGTGGGTCAGCGCTGAGCACCCATTATTTATTCTCTACACCTCTGGTTCTACTGGTAAGCCAAAGGGTGTTCAACACTCTACAGGCGGATACCTTTTGTGGGCTATTCTCACAATGAAGTGGACATTTGATATCAAACCAAATGATGTGTTCTGGTGTACTGCAGACATTGGTTGGGTAACAGGTCACTCCTACATTACATATGGCCCATTAGCAGTAGGTGCCACTGAGATTGTGTTTGAAGGTGTGCCAACCTATCCAAACGCAGGTCGTTTCTGGGACATGATTCAGAAACACAAAGCCACCATTTTCTACACAGCACCAACTGCAATTCGTTCATTGATCAAAGCTTCTAGTAGCGATCAAGCAGTGCATCCAAAGAGCTTTGATTTATCTTCATTGCGTCTTTTGGGTTCTGTTGGCGAGCCAATCAATCCTGAGGCTTGGATGTGGTACTACGAAAATGTTGGCGGCTCACGTTGCCCGATTGCCGATACCTTCTGGCAGACTGAAACTGGCGGTCATATGATTTCGCCATTGCCAGGTGCAACTCCCATGATTCCAGGTTCATGTACATTGCCATTGCCAGGTATCCAGGCAGCCATCGTGGATGAAGCAGGTGCCGATGTTCCAAACGGACAGGGCGGTATCTTGGTTGTGAAGCGCCCATGGCCTTCTATGATTCGCACCATTTGGGGCGATCCAGATCGTTTTGTGAAGTCTTATTTCCCAGAAGAATTGGGCGGCAAGCTCTATCTCGCTGGTGACGGCGCAATTCGTAATAAAGACACTGGCTACTTCACTATTACTGGTCGTATCGATGACGTATTGAACGTTTCTGGCCACCGTATGGGAACAATGGAAATTGAATCTTGCTTAGTAGCAAACCCATTGGTTGCAGAAGCTGCGGTAGTGGGTCGTCCTGACGAACTTACTGGTGAAGCGATCTGCGTATTCGTAGTTCTCAAAGGCGGTCGCCCAACAGGTGAAGAAGCCAAGAAGATTGCTACAGAATTACGTAACTGGGTGGGTAAAGAGATTGGTCCAATTGCAAAACCAAAAGATGTGCGCTTTGGTGACAATTTGCCAAAAACCCGTTCTGGCAAGATCATGCGCCGTTTATTGCGCGTGATTGCTAAGGGCGAAGAGGTTACACAAGATACTTCTACCTTGGAAAACCCAGCGATTTTGGAGCAACTCAAAGAGTCACTCTAATTCGCCAAAGCAGTATTGGGCGGTATTTGGGGTGCCACCTTTGCGGCAATCGTATAATCAACGGTTCCGGAAGGGTGGATGAGCGGTTTAAGTCACACGCCTGGAAAGCGTGCGTAGGTTAATAGCCTACCGCGGGTTCGAATCCCGCCCCTTCCGCCAAGTTGTATGAGAAAGCCACCTTCGGGTGGTTTTTTTGTTCATAATTGAGCAAGAGATTTACCTTGCTTAGCGCCTACTGAATCCATGATGAATAAAAAATCTTTACTGCTCATGTTGTTTTCCCTTGCTGGTTGCGCCACTCAATCGGGCACTTGGATCAAGACAGGAATTACGCAATTGCAATTTAATCAAGATAACTATGCTTGCCTTCAAGAGGCTCAACAACCATTTGGTTACAGCCAAGGGGGCTATGGTTGGGGACCAGCATGGGGTGGATGGAATGGATATTCTGGCGTGCAAACGAATCCTGAGTTGTATTCAGCCTGCATGAAAGCGCGCGGCTATTATTGGCAGCCAGACAAGATGCCTAGTTAATATAAGAAATAATCAAGACCGATTTACTGTCCAATCATTTCATTATGAAAACTGAAAGCCTCTTCATGAAACACTTTATTCAAATAGCACTGATTACTACTGGGCTTATTGGCTCGCATCAAGTGTCAATGGCCGCGTCTGCAAAAGCAGCGGATACCATTTTCTATGGTGGGCCGATTGTCACAGTCAATGCGAAGAACGAGGAAGTGCAGGCTCTAGCAGTGCAAGATGGAAAAATTGTCGGTCTTGGTAAAAAGGCGGCCGTTTTCAAAGATTGGCAAGCCAATACGACGAAGATGGTTGATTTGCAAGGTCAAACCTTGATGCCAGGTTTTGTTGAGCCGCATGTTCACATTATGATGACGGCATTGACTGAAGAGTTATGGCTCAATTTATCGAACTTCTCAGCGCAATATGACACCCTAGATACTTTGAGTCAAAAACTCAAAGCGCATTTAAAGACCCTACCAAAGGGTCAGTGGTTGGGTGCCTTCGGTGTTGATCCTTCCCGCACCAATCCCTTCATGGCTGAGTTAACTGCCGATGTTTTAGATAAGGTTTCAACCGATGTTCCCATTATGGTGATTAATCAGTCTGGCCATATTGCGTATGTCAATCACAAGGCTTTTGAGTTGGCTGGTATCAACGATAAAACGCCTAATCCAGGTGATGGCGGTATCTATATGAAAGATGCGCAAGGTCGCTTGACTGGTGTGGTGGTTGAGCCTACTGCCATTTTGTCGCTGATTAAAAAAATGCC
>NZ_JAHBAK020000032.1 GCF_018500155.2 Polynucleobacter sp. | reverse complement strand
TTTCAAATTCCCTTTCCGCAATTAAGAGGCTAACGTGGCAAAACTATCCCTAATTGAGCGCGAAAATAAGCGCGCAAAAACTGTAGAGAAGTACGCTGCTAAGCGTGCAGAACTCAAAGCAATCATTGCTGATAATTCACGCAGCGATGAAGAGCGCTATGAAGCTCGCTTGAAGCTCCAAGCTCTTCCACGTAACGCAAGCCCGATTCGTCAAAGAAATCGTTGTTCATTAACCGGTCGCCCACGTGGCACATTCCGTAAATTCGGTTTGGCTCGTAGCAAGATTCGCGAAATCGCATTCCGTGGCGAAATCCCCGGTTTAACCAAGGCCAGCTGGTAAGCGGCGAAAGAATTAGGAGAACTCATGAGTATCAGCGATCCAATCGCCGACATGTTGACCCGGATCCGCAATGCGCAAGCAGTGCAGAAGCCTTTGGTCACAATGCCGTCGTCAAAAGTTAAAGTGGCTATTGCAAAAGTTTTGCAAGACGAAGGCTACATTGAAAGTTTCGAAGTCAAAGGTGAAGCAGCTAAGCCAGTGCTCCATATTGATCTCAAATACTATGCAGGCCGTCCTGTTATTGAGCGCATCGATCGTGTTTCGACACCAAGCTTGCGTATCTATAAAGGCCGTCATGACATTCCAGAAGTCATGAATGGCTTGGGCATTGCCATTATTTCAACCCCTAAAGGCGTAATGACTGACCGCAAAGCACGTGCAACTGGCGTGGGCGGCGAAGTTATTTGCTACGTAGCTTAAGGAGCGAAATATGTCCCGCGTAGGTAAATCACCAATTACAGTGCCAAAGGGCGCTGAAATTAGCATCAATGGTGCAAACGTGACTGTTAAAGGCCCACTAGGAACCTTGACACACAATTTGCATCCTTCAGTTGGTTTGAAGCAAGAAGACGGTGTGTTAACCGTTGTATTGAACGATAACTCTCCAGAGGCTGGTGCACATTCTGGTACAGCACGTGCTTTAGTAAACAACATGGTTGTTGGAGTAACTACTGGCTTTGAGCGCAAGCTCAGCTTGGTAGGCGTTGGTTATCGTGCACAAGCCCAGGGCGAAACATTGAAATTGCAATTAGGTTTCTCACACGACATTATTTACAACCTTCCAAAGGGCGTAAAAGCTGAGACCCCATCGCAAACTGAAATCATTATTAAAGGCTCCAACAAGCAGCAAGTTGGCCAGGTAGCCGCCGAAGTTCGCGCATACCGCTCACCAGAGCCATACAAAGGCAAGGGTGTTCGCTACGTGGATGAGGTTGTGCATCTGAAAGAAACTAAGAAGAAGTAAGCGAGATTAGAAAATGAATAAAGACGAATCCAGACAAAGACGTGCTCGGCAGACTCGTATTCGCATCGCTGAAGCAGGTGCAAATCGCTTAACTGTTATCCGTAGCAACTCACACATTTCCGCTCAGGTTTATAGCCCATGTGGAACCAAGGTTGTAGCAGCCGCTTCAACAATGGAAAAAGATTTGCGCCAGGCAATCAAGAACGGCGGCAACGCTGATGCAGCAAAACAAGTCGGCAAACTCGTTGCTGAGCGTGCTGTTAAGGCAGGCGTTGTTGATGTTGCTTTTGATCGTTCCGGTCATCGTTACCACGGCCGTATTAAGGCCTTAGCTGAAGCTGCGCGTGAAGCCGGCCTGAAGTTCTAATAGGTTTAGGAAAAAACATGGCAAAAATGCAAACTAAGATGCAAAACGAAGAGCGTGATGATGGTCTTCGCGAGAAGATGATCGCTGTTAATCGCGTCACTAAAGTGGTAAAGGGCGGCCGTATTCTCGGTTTCGCTGCACTCACTGTAGTTGGCGATGGTGATGGCCGCATCGGCATGGGCAAAGGTAAGTCAAAAGAAGTGCCTGTTGCTGTACAAAAAGCAATGGATGAGGCACGTCGCAAAATGATTAAGGTGCCTTTACGTAAAGGTACATTGCAGCATTCTGTGATTGGTCAACATGGCGCTTCCCGCGTTCTGATCTCTCCAGCAAAAGATGGTACTGGCGTTATTGCTGGCGGTCCAATGCGCGCTATTTTTGATGTGATGGGCGTTACTAACGTTGTTGCTAAGTCACTTGGTTCTACCAATCCTTACAACATGGTTCGCGCAACGATTGATGGTTTGAGCAAGATGAGTACTCCTGCTGAGATTGCTGCTAAGCGCGGTAAGTCAGTTGAAGAGATTCTCGGCTAAGACCAAAAGATTAGGAATCTACAAATGACAAAATCAAACTCCAAAGTCAAACTGCAATTAGTGCGCAGCTTGATTGGCACACGCGAGAGCCACCGTGCAACTGTTCGCGGCTTAGGTCTTGGTCGAATCAATTCAGTTTCTGAATTGGAAGATACGCCAGCTGTTCGCGGCATGATTAATAAAGTTTCTTATCTAGTGAAAGTCATTGGCTAAAAACTAGCTAGTAAATAGGCGAAGAATATGCAACTCAATACACTCAAACCCGCAGCAGGCTCTAAAAAGGCTCGCCGTCGCGTAGGTCGCGGCATTGGCTCTGGCCTTGGTAAAACTGCTGGCCGTGGTCACAAAGGTCAAAAATCACGTTCCGGCGGCTTCCACAAAGTAGGCTTCGAAGGCGGTCAAATGCCAATGTATCGTCGTTTGCCAAAGCGCGGTTTCGTTTCTTTGACTCGTCGTCACGTTGGTCAAATCACATTGAATGACTTGGCAAAAATCAATTTGCCTGAAGTAGATCTTTTGGTATTGAAGGCTCATGGTTTTGCTGGTGAGCAAATCAATGCAGTAAAAGTGATTAAAACAGGCGAACTCAAGATTGCTGTAACTCTAAAGGGCATTACAGCGACAGCCGGTGCAAAGGCAGCTATTGAAGCAGCTGGCGGCAAACTGGTTGAGTTGGCTTAATAGGTTATTGATTCAGTATGGCTTTAGCACCAACCACTAACGCAAGCACAGCAACAACAGGGGGCAAGTTTGGCGAATTACGCCAGCGCTTGATTTTCTTGGTGTTGGCTTTGCTCGTGTTCCGTTTGGGTGCTCATATTCCAGTTCCAGGAATTGATCCTGACCAACTGGCGCAATTGTTTGCGGGCCAAAAAGACGGTATTTTGGGAATGTTCAACTTATTCTCAGGTGGTGCCTTATCTCGCTTTACCGTTTTTGCCTTAGGAATCATGCCTTACATTTCTGCATCGATCATCATGCAATTGATGACGATTGTGGTTCCTTCTTTGGAGGCATTGAAAAAAGAAGGCCAAGCTGGTCAACGTAAGATTACTCAATACACCCGTTACGGCACCGTGTTTTTAGCAACATTTCAGGCGCTAGGAATTTCTGTGGCATTGCAAGCTCAGCCAGGCTTGGTAATAAACCCAGGTTTAATGTTTGAACTAAACACCGTCGTCACTTTGGTAACTGGCACGATGTTTTTGATGTGGCTTGGCGAACAAATTACTGAGCGTGGTTTAGGTAACGGTATTTCTATCATCATTTTCGGCGGTATCGTTTCTGGCTTGCCAAATGCTCTAGCTAGTTTATTGGAGCTAGTTCGCACTGGCTCAATGAATATTATTTCTGCTCTTTTGATCGTGGTGATCGTGATAGCAGTGACTTATTTTGTGGTGTTTGTAGAGCGTGGTCAGCGCCGTATTTTGGTGAACTACGCCAAACGCCAAGTAGGTAACAAAATTTATGGCGGGCAATCCTCATATTTCCCACTTAAGCTCAATATGGCGGGTGTGATTCCTCCTATTTTTGCATCATCGATTATTTTGTTTCCTGCAACGATTGCCGGCTGGTTTACTTCTGGTGATACAACTAATGTATTTAGTCGTTTTATTAAAGATCTTGCCGCTACATTGGCGCCGGGTCAGCCCGTGTACACCATTTTGTATGCTGCTGCGATCATTTTCTTCTGCTTTTTCTATACGGCCTTGGTATTTAACAGTCGTGAAACTGCGGATAACCTGAAAAAGAGTGGCGCATTTGTTCCAGGTATTCGTCCAGGCGATCAAACAGCGCGTTACATCGATAAGATTTTGGTGCGCCTGACTTTAGCTGGTGCAATTTATATGGTTCTGGTCTGCTTGTTGCCAGAATTTTTAGTGTTGAAGTACAACGTGCCGTTTTATTTCGGTGGTACTTCATTGTTAATTATTGTGGTTGTTGCGATGGATTTTATGGCTCAAGTTCAGTCATTTGTTATGCAGCAACAGTATGGCTCTTTGATGAAAAAAGCCAACTTTAAGATGGGCGCTTAACTGAATGTCTAAAGACGATGTAATTCAGATGGCGGGGGAAGTGGTAGAGAATTTGCCAAACGCGATGTTTCGCGTGAAGCTGGAAAACGGACATGTGGTTCTAGGGCACATTTCTGGAAAGATGCGGATGCACTACATCCGAATTTTGCCAGGAGATAAGGTAACGGTGGAGATGACTCCTTACGACCTAACGCGCGCCAGAATTATTTTCCGTGCGAAGTAAAGATTAAGTAGTACCTATTTTTAAGAGGTGAGTTATGAAAGTTTTAGCATCCGTTAAGTGTATTTGCAGAAATTGCAAGATCATCAAGCGCAAACGTGTTGTGCGTGTGATCTGCTCTTCAGATGCACGTCATAAGCAGCGTCAAGGCTGATCTGGTTAATTAAGAGGAAATCTCATGGCACGTATCGCTGGGGTAAACATCCCAAATCATCAACATACTGTTATTGGTTTAACAGCAATTTTTGGCATTGGCACAACTCGTGCACGTCAAATTTGCAAAACTACAGGTGTTGCAATTGACAAAAAAGTTAAAGATCTTACTGACGCTGACTTAGAAAAGTTGCGTGATGAAGTAGGTAAATTCATTACTGAGGGTGACCTTCGTCGTGAAGTGACAATGAGCATCAAACGTTTGATGGACTTGGGTTGCTATCGTGGCGTGCGTCATCGCAAAGGCTTGCCTGTTCGTGGTCAACGTACCAAGACGAATGCGCGTACCCGTAAGGGCCCACGTAAGTCCGGCATTGCACTGAAGAAATAATCAAGAAAGTTTATTGACATGGCACAACAAAAATCCGCTTCCGCTGCTGCACAGCGCGCTCGTAAGAAGGTTAAAAAGAACGTTGCTGACGGCATTGCACACGTTCACGCTTCTTTTAATAACACCATTATTACGATCACTGATCGTCAGGGAAATGCGCTTTCATGGGCAACTTCTGGTGGCCAGGGCTTCAAAGGCTCACGTAAATCTACTCCTTTTGCCGCGCAGGTAGCTGCAGAAGTAGCAGGTAAGGTCGCTATTGAATGCGGTATCAAGAATTTGGAAGTTCAGATCAAGGGCCCGGGCCCAGGTCGTGAATCTGCAGTTCGCGCATTGAACTCATTGGGTATCAAGATCACTGAGATTCAAGACGTTACTCCAGTTCCTCACAATGGTTGCCGCCCTCCTAAGCGTCGTCGTATCTAAGCTAGGAAGTTGGCAGTAAAAGTTTTAGTAGTTTTTTATTAAAGCCCACTGTTCACCTGATTTAAAGGGTGAACTCACCGCCGGTCGAAAGGCTGCGGCAAAGAAAGGAAAACATCGTGGCACGTTACTTAGGGCCTAAGGCCAAATTAGCACGTCGGGAAGGTACCGACTTATTTTTAAAGAGCGCACGTCGCGCCTTGTCAGACAAGTGCAAGTTAGATACTAAGCCTGGTCAACATGGTCGTACATCTGGCTCAAGAACATCTGACTACGGTAATCAATTGCGTGAAAAGCAAAAGGTTAAACGTATCTACGGCGTATTAGAGCGTCAGTTCCGTCGTTATTTCGCGGAGGCAGAGCGTCGCAAAGGTAACACCGGCGAAACATTGCTCCAGTTATTAGAGTCACGTTTGGATAACGTGGTTTATCGCATGGGCTTTGGCTCAACACGTGCAGAAGCGCGTCAGTTAGTTTCTCATGGCGCAATCATGCTTAATGGCAACGCAGTAAATATTCCATCTATTCAGGTTAAACCTGGTGACGTAGTTGCAATTCGCGAAAAGGCGAAGAAGCAAGCACGTATTACAGAATCACTCAATTTGGTTCAACAAATGACTGCGGTTACTTGGGTATCTGTTGATGCGACTAAGTTGGAAGGAACATTTAAGCAAGTGCCTGATCGCGAAGATATCAGCGGTGAAATTAATGAAAGTTTGATCGTCGAATTGTATTCACGCTAATTTAGGCACTCTCAAGGAAAAAATATGCAAACAAATTTGCTCAAGCCAAAGATTATTTCTGTTGAAGCGCTTACCGCCAACCAAGCTAAGGTTGTTATGGAGCCGTTCGAGCGTGGCTATGGCCACACACTCGGTAATGCATTACGTCGTGTACTTTTGTCCTCGATGGTTGGTTATGCTCCAACTGAAGTAGCTATTGCAGGTGTAGTTCATGAATATTCAACCTTAGATGGCGTTCAGGAAGATGTCGTCAATCTCTTGTTGAACCTTAAAGGTATCGTATTTAAATTACAGTCACGTGATGAAGTCACTATCAATTTGCGTAAAGAAGGCCCAGGCGTCGTTACAGCAAAAGACATTGATCTTCCTCACGATGTAGAAATCATCAATCCTGACCATGTCATTGCTCACCTATCAGCTGGTGGCAAGCTAGATATGCAGATCAAGGTTGAAAAAGGTCGTGGCTATGTTCCTGGTAACGTTCGTCAATATAACGACGAAACCTCCAAGATCATTGGCCGCATCGTATTGGATGCATCTTTTAGCCCGGTGAGCCGTGTTAGCTATGCTGTTGAGTCTGCTCGTGTTGAGCAACGTACCGATCTTGATCGCCTCGTTATGACCATTGAAACCAATGGCGTGTTGTCTCCTGAAGAAGCAATTCGTCAGGCTGCAAGTATCTTGGTAGATCAATTGGTAGTATTCGCAGCTCTAGAAAGCAGTGAAGTATCTGGTGATCTCGCACCAAATCGCTCTTCAATGGTTGATCCAATGTTGATGCGTCCGGTTGACGATCTTGAGCTCACAGTTCGCTCCGCAAACTGCTTGAAGGCTGAGAACATCTACTACATTGGTGACTTGATTCAACGTACCGAAAATGAATTGTTGAAGACGCCTAATTTGGGCCGTAAATCTTTGAATGAAATTAAAGATGTATTGGCTGCTCGTGGCTTAAGTCTTGGCATGAAACTCGAGAGCTGGCCTCCAGCTAACCTTGAGAAATAATTAGAAAGGAAGCATCATGCGTCACGGAAACGGCTTACGCAAACTCAATAGAACCTCTTCACATCGCTTAGCGATGTTGCGCAACATGTCTAATTCTCTTTTGGAGCACGAAGTGATTAAAACCACTTTGCCAAAAGCAAAAGAATTACGGATGGTTGTTGAGCCTTTAATTACCTTGGGTAAAAAAGATAACTTGGCTAATCGTCGCTTGGCATTTAATCGCACTCGCGATCGTGATATTGTGACCAAACTTTTTACTGAGCTTGGCCCACGCTATGCAACACGTCCAGGTGGCTATCTTCGCATTTTGAAGTTTGGCTTCCGTCATGGCGATAATGCGCCAATGGCTTTGGTTGAGTTAGTTGACCGCCCAGAAGTTGAGGAAGTGGTTGCTGAAACTCAAGAGGCTTAATACTCTGTCTCAAAGAAAAAGCCAGGCTTCGGTCTGGCTTTTTTCATTTAAAGGGTTATAAATAGCTTATGTCTCCAACCCCCATAAATACGCCTTTATCTGCTCAGAATCACCTATTGGTGGTCGTTACAGCGTTGCCAGATGTTGATGCTGCTAAGGGTTTGGCGCGCGTCCTTATTGATGAAAACTTGGCGGCTTGTGTGCAATTAGGAAGTAACATTCAGTCGATATATCGCTGGGAAGGTAAGTTGTGCGAGGAGCAGGAAGTTCTTTTATCTGCTAAAACTTTAGCAAGCAAATGGCAAGAAATATTAAGCGTTATTCAGAAAAATCATCCATATGAGCTTCCTGAAATTTTGGCTTTCTCGCCTGAGCAATATTCACAACAGTATGGTGATTGGGTTCAAGCCGAGGTAAATAAAGCATGAGAATGCAATTGATTCTGAAGTCACTTATTGCGCTCTTAGTGCTGTTATCTGCACAACTTTTTGCTGCAACAGATTTTTTGCCACCAGAAAAAGCTTTTAGGGCGGAGGCTACTTGGCTAGAAAATTCGAATCAAGTAGAGCTGGAATTCATCCCAGCAAAAGGGTATTACATTTATCAGGAATCGCTCCAGTTCCAAGCTGGTTCAGAACCCGGAAAGCTATATAAAATAAGGCCTAAACTGCCATTTGGCGTTGAAAAGTTTGATGAAACTTTTCAGAAAAAAATGCAGGTTTATAAGCAGCCTTTTATGGTTTTGTTAGATGTCAAACCTGCAGCTGAAAAACCCATACATGTGGAAGCTACATTGCAAGGTTGTGCTGAGGCGGGCATTTGTTATCCGCCAATGACCTTGAAATTTTTGTTGGCAGCACCTGGAGTGAAAGCGGCACCCATTCCTGAAATTTTAGAAGCGGCAACAACAGAGCAGGCCACACCAATTTCAAGCTCGCAATTTGGTTTGGCTGATTTGTGGCGTGAGCGTGATGATGTGAATGCGATTGGCAAATTTCTACAAAGCGCATCAAGTACTTATTTATTTCTCGCTTTTTTTGTTTTGGGGCTAGCCTTGGCGTTTACGCCATGCGTTTTGCCCATGCTGCCTATTCTTTCGAGTGTCATATTTGGAACACAGGGTGGAAAGGCAATTTCAAAAGGGCGTGCAAGTGCTTTAGCGTTTGCCTATGTGATGGGCATGGCATTGGTTTATGCCTTGGCTGGCGTTTTAATGGCCGCCCTTGGAGGCAGTGTTCAAAGAGCTCTGCAAAGCCCTCTAGCCTTAGCTGCCTTTGCACTTCTACTATTGACCCTCTCAGGCAGTCTTTTTGGGCTTTATGACTTGAGGCTGCCCCAGGCTTGGCATCACCATGTAGATAGGCTTGCAGGGCGCCAGAAGGGCGGTAGTGTCTTAGGTGCCTTTGCTCTTGGCGGAATCTCGACATTAGTTGCCAGCCCTTGCATTACTGCCCCGTTAGCGGGGGTTTTGGCTTTTATTGCGCAAACAGGCTCTATGACCTTGGGCGCAGGACTCTTATTTGTCATGGCTTTGGGTATGGGGCTACCACTTTTATTCATTGCAATTGAAGCGCGAATATTGATTCCATCCACTGGTATTTGGATGGTTTGGTTGCAACGAACCCTAGGTGTTTTGTTAGTAGCAACGGCAGCATGGATTGCTTCACCATTAATTCAAAAGAATGAGTCATCCAAATCTCAAAATATCGTTAATGGACAAGCCATTCATCAAGTGGGCGAGCTTTCTTTCATGGTGATTCATTCGTCAGCAGAATTAGATGAGCAACTTGATAGAGCCAAGCAAGAGCAAAAAATGCTGTTACTCGATTTCTATGCCGATTGGTGTATTAGCTGCAAAGAAATGGAAGTCAATACATTTGCGAACCCTGAAGTTAGCAAAGAATTAAAGCAATTTGTTTTATTGCAGGCCGATGTAACTGCGAATAGCGCTGCTAATCAGGCCCTGCTTAAGCGCTTTAATTTATATGGCCCACCAGGCATCTTAATTTTTAATCAGAACGCTAAAGAGCTAACATCACGGCGTGTCATTGGTTATATGCCGCCGCAACGTTTTATTGAGCGCTTAAAACAAGCGACTCAATGAGGTAAAAAAATTAAAATAATTGAGTAGATTGCGGAACTACTTAATCGTTTTCAATATGCGTGCCGCTTCTATTGCAAAGTAGGTAAGCACACCATCCGCACCCGCACGCTTAAATGCAAGCAAGGATTCCATCATGACTGCATCATGATCAAGCCAACCATTTTGTGCGGCAGCCTTGAGCATTGCGTATTCGCCGCTTACTTGATAGGCATAGGTTGGGTATTCAAATGCTTCACGGACACGTCTCACAATATCTAAATATGGCATCCCAGGCTTCACCATTACCATATCAGCCCCTTCGCTAATATCTAGCGCAACCTCCCGCAAAGCCTCGTCACTATTGGCGCAATCCATTTGATAGGTTTTTTTGTCAGCTTTACCAAGATTCTTTGCTGAGCCTACTGCGTCTCTGAAAGGGCCATAAAAGGCAGAGGCATATTTTGCTGAATAAGCCATGATGCGTGTATGAATAAGTTGCTTTTGCTCAAGCGCTTCGCGAATTTTTCCAATACGGCCATCCATCATGTCAGAGGGTGCAACGATATCAACACCTGCTTCTGCTTGTGCAAGAGCTTGTTTGACCAAGATGGCAGTAGTTTCATCATTCAAAATGCGACCTTGATCATCAAGGATGCCATCTTGCCCATGACTGGTGTAAGGGTCAAGTGCAACATCAGTCATGATGCCTAAATTTGGAAATCGCTTTTTAAGCTCGCGTACAGAAGTTGGTATCAAGCCGTTGGGGTTAAACGCTTCCTCACCATTTGGTGTTTTTAGTGCTGCATCGATAACTGGAAATAGGGCAAGAACAGGAATGCCAAGATCAACACACTCTTGTGCTACAGGAAGTAGCAGATCGAGCGAAAGTCGACTAACACCGGGCATGGAAGCAACAGCTTCCGATTTTCCTTTACCCTCTAGTAGAAAAACGGGGTAGATCAAATCGCTAACGCTGATGGTATTTTCTTGGACTAGCCGACGAGACCAATCATCACGACGCATCCGACGAGGACGATGTCCTGGAAAATTGAGCAAGGAGTTATTGTGAGATTTCTTCATCATGGGGTTCTGATTCAAATAGCCATTTAATAATTAAATTATCTGCCTCTTCAAGCCCAATACGTTTTGTGCTTGAAAACAATTGTGCCGTAAGTTGTTTTGATTCACCGTTATCGTTTGGAAGTAGCGGATCATATTGTTGCAGTTGCTTTTGGACTGCCTCTAGCGCATGCTTGCACTCACTTTTATTGAGTTTGTCGCACTTGCTCAGCAAAACGTGAATAGGTTTGCCTGTAGGCACAAACCATTGAATCATTTGCGCATCTAGGTCTGTAAGGCCGCGTCTAGAGTCAACAATAAGAATCATGCCCACTAATTGCTGCCGTTCCTGCAGGTAATCGCTTAATAAGCTATTCCAGTGGTATTTGGTCTCGTGGTTCACGGCTGCATAGCCATAGCCCGGTAAATCCACCAAATAAGCCAAAAGGTCGTCTTTGGAGAAAAGTCCAAAATAATTGATATGTTGGGTGCGACCAGGGGTTTTACTGGCAAAAGCAAGCCTTTTTTGGTTGCAAAGGACATTAATTGCGCTAGATTTGCCCGCATTGGAACGACCTGCAAAGGCTACCTCAGGAAGGGGTGTGGCTGGTAGGCAATGGGTGTCATTGACTGTTGTGGCGAATCGGGCTTGAAAGAGTTTAGACATGTCTAGAAGCTATTGTAAAATCACGCAAAATCATGAAATATCTCATGGTGTTGGGTAAAAAGGTTGTAAATGTAGGGCCCAAACACTTTTAGGAATTTTTGCCAAGGTAAACATAATGCGTCAAACCTCCCAAATCTCCAAATTCAACTGCTTGCGTGCGGGTTTTGCAGCCCTTTCTATTTTCGCTTTGATTGGCGTTTCAGGCGTAGCAAATGCTGCAGACGCTGCTCCAATGGCTGCAGATGCTAAGGCTGCTGTTCCAGGCAAGCCAAAAGTCGATCCAGCCGCTGGGGAGGCACTTTATTCCAATGGCGATTCTAGCCGTGGCGTTACCGCTTGTTTAACTTGCCATGGTCCTAAGGGGCAAAGCGCCACAGGTACATGGCCTAAGTTATCCGCTCAACATGCTGCATATACAGCCAAGCAATTGAAAAATTTCAAAGAAGGCACACGCGCGAATCCTGTGATGATGGGTATGTCAGCCACTTTGACAGAACAAGATATGCAAAACATCGCTGCATATTTAGCTAAGCAACCTATTTCACAAGGCGTTGCACAAAATAAAGACACTATTGAATTAGGTCAAAGCATTTACCGTGGTGGTATTGCCGCAAAGGGCGTTCCAGCTTGCGCAGCATGTCACAGCCCAACTGGTGCTGGTATACCTTCTCAGTACCCACTCTTGGGCGGCCAATGGGCTGAGTACACCAATGCTCAATTGTTAGCATTCCGTGACGGTGTTCGCAAAAATAGTAGCCAAATGACAACCATTGCAACCAAGTTATCTGATCAAGAAATGAAAGCGGTATCTGATTACATTGCTGGATTGCATTAAGAAAGTATCGGCTCTGAAAAACAAAAACCCCGCTTTTACAGCGGGGTTTTTTATTGAATTAAACAGTCCGATTATTTAGGTAAGACGCTCTCTGTGCTATAGAGTTCTTGAATGCTTTCACGTCTACGTATTACAAAAGCATCTTTGCCATCCACCATAATCTCTGCTGGTTTAGGGCGTGTGTTGTAGTTTGATGCCATCACAAAACCGTAAGCACCTGCAGAGAGAATGGCTAGAAGGTCGCCTTCTTCCACAGCAAGTTGTCGATCTCTACCAAGCCAATCGCCGGATTCGCAAACAGGCCCAACGACGTCATACACAATCGATTTTGTTTGCTTTGTTTGAGCAGGAACAATGCCATGATGTGCTTCATACAAGGCGGGGCGCATGAGTTCGGTCATTGCTGCATCAACAATACAAAAGTTTTTCTCTACGCCTGGTTTTAAATATTCGACTGTTGTTAGCAGCACTCCAGCATTTCCAACAAGCGATCTGCCTGGCTCAAGAACAACATCTAAATGCCCAAAACCTCTCTCAGTAACATGATTTAACAGGGTATTTGTAAATTCTGTAATGTCGGGTGGCGTCTCATTGCTATATGAAATACCAAGCCCGCCGCCTAGATCAAGGTGGTGAATCACAATGCCCTCTCTTTTGAGATGCTCTACTAAATCCAAGACTTTATCTAATGCATCTAAGTAAGGAGCGGTGGTTGTGATTTGCGAGCCAATATGACAGTCAATGCCGACGACATCAATTTGCGGGAGACGTGATGCCTCGCGATACGTTTTTAATACCTCGTGATAGGCAATGCCAAATTTATTGCCTTTTAATCCAGTTGAAATATATGGGTGGGTTTGTGCATCAACATCTGGATTAACGCGCAAAGAGATGGGTGCTCGAAGATTTAGATCAGAGGCAACTCGATTAATTTTGTGAAGCTCTGCAATCGATTCCACATTAATACACTTCACGCCTGCTTTGAGAGCGGCGGCAATTTCGGGGGCTGACTTGCCTACACCAGCAAATACCAGGCTTTTAGGATCAGCGCCAATGGCAAGGGCGCGCGCTAATTCACCGCCGCTGACTAAATCAAATCCAGCGCCGAGTTGTTTAAACAAATCAATCACTGCTAAATTGCTATTCGCTTTCATGGCGTAATGAATGCGGGCGCGACGCTTTCCTTTGCCATCTATGCATGCTTTGTCATAGGCTTCATATGATTCGGTCAATGCTTTTTTGCTATAGACATAAAGCGGCGTGCCATATTCTTTTGCTAAATCTATGAGGGGAATTTCCTCGGCATACCAAATGCCATTACGTTCACTAAACCCTGATAATTTTGGAGGTGGTAGCGCTTTACTTGTCATTGCTGTGTCGATGGAGTGGAGTTGTTGCTAGCAGGCGGTGGATAGAGTTTGCCTTTAGGCTCAGGCTCTGTGGGAGCGGTAGGGGCTGGCGGTATATTAGGTAAATACAGGGGGCCCCTAACCCCACATCCTACAAGGGATATTAGCAGACTGATACTGAGTGCTTTGTTAAGAATCGCTATCATGAATGTCTCTTGAACGAATAATTGAATATAGCATGCAGGGCTCTTCTATGAATCCAAACAACCCCAATGTAGAAACTATCGACGATAAGCAATTTCATCAATTGGGTAGCCAATTGCTCCATTCGATTGAAGTGGCGCTAGAGTCTGCTGATGATGAGCTAGATTTGGATTTGGATGTAGCACGTCAAGGTAATAATGTTATTAACATCCGCTTTCGCGACAAGAGTGTGATCGTAGTGAATACACAGCCGCCCTTACATGAAATTTGGGTGGCCGCTAAATCGGGCGGTTATCACTATCGTTGGGCTGGCACTGTAGCGCAGCCTTTGTGGCTTGATACCAAGACTGGGAAAGAGTTATTTAGTGATTTGTCTGAGTTCGCAAGCGCGCAAGCGGGTCAACCAGTCAAAATCGCGCTAATGAAAGGGTAGCAGTGTTTTTAGGCTGCGCCAGTAGCGTTTAAAGTCTCCATTACTTGAGAGTCGGGAACACTTCTTATTTGCGCTTTCCCCATTTTTTCCAGAACGACATAGCGTATCTGGCCTCCCTCCGTCTTTTTATCCACCTGCATTAATTCCATATATCTAGTGGCACCAAACTTAGGTGGAGCGATTGGTAGGTTCATTGATCGAATAATATTAGTGAGGCGCTCAGCTTCAGCTTTGCTGATGAATTCAAGCCTGCAGGACAGATCAGCTGCAAGCACCATGCCGCAACCAACGGCTTCCCCATGTAACCACTCCCCATAACCCATTCCTGCTTCGATAGCATGACCAAAGGTGTGGCCGAAATTTAAAGTTGCACGAATACCACCTTCTTTTTCATCGGCAGAAACAACGGCAGACTTTATTTCGCAAGAACGCAGTACTGCATGACTCATGGCATCGGTATCACAAGCCAATAAGGATTTTGCGTTTGCTTCAATCCAATCGAGAAATTGAGCATCAGCAATTGCGCCATGCTTTATGACTTCCGCCAAACCAGCAGAAAGTTCGCGTGCAGGCAGTGTTTTTAAAGTGTTCAAATCGGCAATCACAGCAACAGGCTGATGAAAGGCTCCAATCATATTTTTTCCTAAAGGATGATTGATGCCGGTCTTACCTCCCACGGATGAATCTACTTGTGCCAACAAAGTCGTGGGTACTTGTGTAAAGCGAATTCCACGCATAAAGCTGGCGGCGGCAAAGCCCGTCATGTCTCCGATGACGCCACCACCCAGGGCGATGAGCATAGTTTGGCGGTCTGCGCCAAATTTAAGAAGATCATCAAAAATGAGCTGAAGATTTTTCCAGTCTTTAAAAGATTCACCATCGGGCAGAACAATGGTTCTCACAGGCTTACCAAAAGTTTCTAATGTTTTGGTAAGCCGTTGTGCATACAGAGGCGCTACAGTGGTATTGGTAACAATGTAAATAGAAGTTGCTTTTTCGCAGGCATTAAATAGCTTAGGCTGATCTATAAGATCTGTTCCTATATAGATTGGGTAGCTGCGATCACCAAGATCAACTTTCAAAGTTTTCATCATAAATATTAGTTAGAAAGTTCAAGTTGCATAATTAATGTATTGACCAACTGATTGACGCTGGGCTTGCCTGTCTCTATCACATGGTCTGCGATTTCACGATACAGCGGATCACGAATCGCATATAAATTTTCTAAGATTTTTTTTGCATCACCATTTTGTAGTAATGGGCGACCCTCACCCCCTTTAGTGCGATGCCATAACTCAATAGGATTGGCATGCAGGTAGATCACTACACCATGTTCACTTAATGCTTTCCGATTCTCGGGTAGCAGCACTGCGCCACCGCCGGTGGCTAGCACGATATTTTTTTCATTGGTGATTTCGCGTATAGCTTGAGCCTCACGCTTGCGAAATCCTTGTTCGCCTTCCATTTCAAAGATCACTGGAATCTTTACTCCACAGCGCTCTTCAATGACGTGATCAGCATCTAAAAAACGACGCCCTAATTTCTTGGCTAGCACTTTACCAACGGTCGATTTTCCGGCGCCCATTAAGCCGATTAAAAAGATGTTGTTGGTTGAAGAGTTCACTCTCCGATTTTATTAGGGTTTGTTCAGAATGGTGGGAGTTAAAAAGACCAAGAGTTCTGTTTTATCTTTTAATTTCGATTTATGGCGAAATAGAGCGCCAAGCAGGGGTATGTCACCCAATAGGGGGACCTTCACTTCATCTTCGCGTTCAGTGGTCTGGAAAATACCTCCAATAATGGCAGTGCCACCACTTTCGACAGTAATTTCTGAGCTCAAGCTTTTTGTGTCGATAGCGTACCCTTGCTCTGTTTTCATGCCTATCGTGTCCTTATTGATTCCTACTAGCATGGAAACGGTCCCATCTGGATGAATTTTGGGAAGCACTTCTAAACGCAAGTTCGCCTTTCTAAATTGCAATTTGCTCCCGTTTTGCGAAGTTATTTGATAGGGCAATTCGGTTCCTTGCTCTATGGTGGCTTTCACTTGATCCCCAGTCATGATGCGAGGATTGGAAAGAATTTTTCCTTGCCCTTCTGTCTCTAGTGCGGATAATTCGAGTTGGAGAAGTTGGCTGGCACTTTTGGTGAGGAGTGTAGCTGCCACGCCTACGGGATGAAAGCCATTTAGCCCCGATCCACCTAGGTCAAAGCTTGCACCATCCTTCTTATTTGTATCGCTATGGTGCTGATGGGTCTGGTAATTTAACTTTGCACCGAGCTCTCTAGCAAAGCGTTCATCGGCCTCCACGATGCGCGCTTCAATCAAAATCTGTCGAGGGCTGCTGATATGGTCTCCTCCAAATGGAAGTGCGGCGTCATCGCGACGATGTTTTTGGAATGCATTAATTTCTGCATAGGGGCCAATCCAGTAAATATCGCCATTTCTCACTAAACGTAAGCCACGACTCGCTAGTATGGAATGCAAGGCAATTTGCCAAGGCGTATTAGTTAGGTCAACGTTCATCCTGCCTTTAATCGACTCGCTTAATAAAAAATTAGCATTGCCTAATTTGGCGAGGATTTGTAGAAGTTCAACGATTTCAATATCAGCAAACTGCAAGCTGATGGGCGCTTCTAACAAGGTATCTCGTGCGCACGCCACCTTTGACGGTATTCCTAACAAAAATACAAGAATGGGGGCAAAAAAGAATGGATGAATTGAAACGCTGAAACGAGTGATCATTCGGATTTTTTGGGTTTGATGGTCAGGGGGCTGCTAGCTTTGGGGTGAGTGAAGATTGCGTACTCTCGATGCACGCTTGTCAGTTTCCACTCTCCAAGGGCAATCGACCCCAGTTCAAGCATGACCGTTTCCTTCCCATTTTGAAAAAAAGCTTTTTGTTGATTGCCTACTTGGCTAACGCCCAAATAGTGCCAATGACGAAGCTCAGTGAGAAAAGGAATGGGCTCAGCCTTTGGTTTTTGGTTGGAAATCACTCTATTTTTATTAAAAGAGTGAATACTTACTTTTAATTCATCAATTGAATCATAAAGAGAATCCTCTATCTCTAAAATTTCATTTTGCAAAGATTGAGTCTCATTTTTAAGGGCAACCATTTCTTGCTCAAGTCTTGCAATATGAGTGCCGGCCTGCATGTTCATCACTTCTAGGCCTATAAATATGGCAATACTTAAGGCCACAACCCCAACACCAAGACCAACATAAGGGCCGAACTTTTTCAGGTTTATCGAAACAGGGGGCGTAGGGGCCAATGCAATTTTGGGTTGTGCATCTGGGGTAGCGGGTTTCCGAAATCCATGGGGGTCTGGGATCGCCGGATCATCCCCAAGCTCGGTCAAAATATCATCAAAAGACTGAGGGGAGATATGGCGTTTTGGCATGCCCCTATTTTCGGAAGACAGGGGATATAAAACGATCAGTTTTGATTGAATGATCTGTCAGAAAACAAGGGTTTTGGAGCTTTAAGGCAAATTACCTAGGCACCCTATAATTTGCTCTTATGGCGCTTCCCCCAAAAGACAAGCCGACGTTTAATCAGCGTCCTATTCGTCAGCTCGACAGACGTCCACGTCAATATCGTGCAGACCCACGCTCGCCACGTAAATCGTCAGGAAACCCATTAGTAAAAGCGCTGCTCATTATTGGGGTGGTGCTTGCTCTGGTGGTGACTTTATTAATGGGGTACGCATTTTTGGTGGCCAAACCGAATTTGCCAAAAATCTCTGCTTTAACTGATTACAACCCTAAAACTCCATTACGCATTTACACCGCCGATAAGGTCTTGATCGGAGAGTTTGGTGAAGAGCGTCGCAAGGTGATTCCGTTAAGTGAAATTCCTGCCAGCATGAAAAATGCTGTCTTAGCAATTGAGGATGATCGTTTCTATTCTCATGGTGGCGTTGATTATGTCGGTATTTTGAGGGCAGCCGCTACCAACTTACGCGGGCACCTTTCTCAAGGCGCCTCGACCATCACGATGCAAGTGGCGCGTAACTTCTTCTTAAGTAATGAGAAGACCTTTAGTCGCAAAATTTATGAAGTCTTGTTGGCCTGGGAAATTGAATCTCAACTGACAAAAGACAAAATTCTAGAGATTTACATGAACCAAATTTTCTTGGGTCAACGCGCATATGGTTTTTCGAGTGCAGCACAAATTTATTTTGGAAAAGAGTTAAAAGATATTTCGATCGCTGAATCTGCGATGTTGGCGGGTTTGCCAAAAGCCCCCTCAGCTTATAACCCGGTAACCAATTTCAGGCGCGCCAAGATTCGTCAGGAATATATTTTGCAACGCATGCGCGATCTTGGTTACATCACTGGTGATGATTATCAAAAGGCGATGGCAGAAGAATTGCATATTCGTGGTCTTGGCAACGAGTTTGCTATTCGAGCAGATTTTCCTGCTGAGATGGTTCGGCAATTGTTATTTACTCAATATGGTGAAGCGATTTACTCTCAAGGAATTGATGTCTACACCACCATCTTGAAGGCCGATCAAGACGCAGCCTATAAGGCAGTGAGGCGTGGAATTTTCGAGTATGACCTACGTCATGCGTATCGAGGTCCTGAAGGGTTTATAGATTTACCTGAGGATCCAATTAAACGCCAGCGCGCAATTGATGAAGCATTGTTGGCTTATCCCCAGTTAGATGATCTGCAGTCTGGTGTGGTTTTAGATGTGAAGCCAAAAGAGATGCAAGTGATGATTTCTACTGGAGACACCATCACCATTAAGGGTGATGGTATGAAATTGGCTGCAGCCTCTTTAACAGATAGCACTCAACCAAAAAAACGACTTCGACCCGGAGCGATTGTTAGATTGCTGTCCGATGGTGGTATTTGGAAATTGGCTCAGCTGCCACAAGTGGAAGCTGCATTTGTATCTATGAATGCTGAAACCGGCGCAATTCTTTCTTTGGTTGGCGGGTTTGATTTCCGTCGCAATCAATTCAACCACGTCACTCAGGCATTACGTCAGCCAGGCTCTTCATTCAAGCCCTTTATTTATGCTGCTGCGATTGAAAAAGGTTTCACCCCCAGCACTATGGTCAACGATGCACCACTATCGATCGGTAGTCTCGAGACAGGAAGCCAAGCGTGGGAGCCAAAAAATTATGATGGCAAATATGATGGCATGATGCGCTTACGCAATGCCTTGGCGAAATCGAAAAATTTAGTTTCGGTTCGCATCATTCGCGCAATAGGGCCTTCGTATGCTCAAGAATATATTCAACGTTTTGGATTTGAACCAGAAAAACACCCGCCATATCTCACAATGGCTTTGGGCGCGGGCTCGGTAACACCATTGCAAATGGCTTCCGCTTATAGTGTCTTTGCTAATGGTGGCTATAAAGTAGATCCATTTTTAATTGACAAAATGGTGGACTCAAAAGGCAATATTCTTTTTGAAGCCAAGCCCGTTACTGTTGGCGATGGAGCCCCACGCGTTCTAGATGCGCGCACTGCTTTTGTAATGGATAGTATGTTGCAAGAGGTTACTAAAACGGGCACTGCAGCATCTGCGAGAGCGAAGTTAGGGCGAGGCGATATTGCAGGTAAAACAGGTACCACGAATGAATCACATGATGCATGGTTTGCTGGATATAACCCCAAAGTAGTTGCGATTGCTTGGATTGGATTTGATAAACCAGCTAGCTTGGGTGATCGTGAAACTGGTGGCGGTCTTGCACTACCGATGTGGATCTCCTATATGACGACTGCATTGAAAGATGTTCCACAGGAGTCGCGCGTTCCACCTGAGGGGGTAACTCAAGCTGACGGTGATTGGTTTATCCCTGAGTTTTCTCGTGGCAGTGGAGTGCGCGAACTACAGTAGTTCGATACGTCATGGCTCGGCAAGCGCGCACTGTTATTCCAGGCCAAGCAATGCATGTCATGGTGCGTGGCAATAATCGCGAAACACTTTTCTTTGGTGCCGATGATCGGAAAGTGTATTTGGATTGGTTGCGTGATGCCGCTAGGCAATTTGGTTGTGCTGTACATGCATTTGCCTTAATGCCAAATCACGTACATTTATTGTTAACTCCGCAAAATGAAGATTCGTTGGCTAAAACAATGCAGTCTTTGGGGCGCAGGTATGCCCAGTACTTTAATCAACAACATCATCGATCGGGCACCATCTGGGAAGGTAGATACCGCTCTTCTTTAATTGATCCAGATTACTTTTTGCGTTGTCAGCGCTACATTGAATTAAATCCTGTAAGAGCAGGATTTGAATCGAGTCCCCAAGACTCTGTTTGGACTAGTTTTGCAACACATATTGGGGGTAATGGTGAGCCCTGGCTGGTAGACCACCCTTATTTTTGGAAGCTGGGCAATACCCCCTTTGAAAGACAAATGAGATGGTCAGATTTTGTAAAGGAAGGGGCCCCCCATTGGGAGGATCGGCAAATTACAGAATCCTTGATACGCTCCAAACCCTGGGTTAGCGATATATACGCAAAAAAGCTTTTCAAAGAAACTCCAGAAATTACCAAAATTCGCCATAGAGGGCGCCCAAGAAAATTAAATCCTTTAGATTCAGTGAGATAGGGTCTAGGTATGGGGTGAAGCGTTGCATATAGCAACGACTCTGTCCCCAATTTATAAAAACAACTTGGTGCTAACCTAAAATAAATGGGACAGACTCATTTTATTTCTATTGCATCGGTATGGGTATTCACCTATATTTGATCCTCCAAAAGAAATTAGGCCCATCTAGCCTCGAGAAACACTATGACTACACAAAATCAAACCTCACTTCGTCCAATCGCTCAAGGGCTATACGATCCCCAAAATGAGCATGATGCTTGCGGCGTAGGATTCGTCGCGCACATCAAGGGAAAAAAATCCCATGAGATTGTTTCTCAAGGTTTAAAGATTTTGGAGAACTTGGATCATCGGGGTGCCGTTGGCGCAGATCCATTGATGGGTGATGGTGCCGGAATCCTGATTCAGATTCCCGATACCTTGTATCGCGAAGAAATGGCAAAACAAGGCGTTACATTACCGCCACTCGGTGAATACGGTGTTGGCATGATTTTCTTGCCTAAGGAGCATGCATCAAGACTTGCATGCGAACAGGAACTTGAGCGGACAGTTCGTTTAGAGGGCCAAGTGGTTTTGGGTTGGAGAGATGTTCCGATTGATGTGAAGTTGCCGATGTCGCCAACTGTTCGCATGACTGAGCCATTCATTCGACAAATTTTTATTGGCCGTGGTCGTGACATCATGACTACTGATGCACTTGAGCGCAAGTTGTATGTCATTCGTAAAACAGCTAGTCACGCTATTCAAGATTTGCATTTAAAGCATGGCAAGGAATATTTTGTTGCATCGATGTCAGCGCGCACAATTGTGTACAAAGGATTGCTCTTGGCAAATCAAGTAGGTGCCTACTATCAAGACCTGCAAGACCCCCGTACTGTTTCGGCTTTAGCCCTTGTGCATCAACGTTTTTCAACCAATACATTCCCCGCATGGGAGTTAGCCCACCCATATCGCATGATTGCCCACAATGGTGAAATTAATACAGTGAAAGGCAACGTTAATTGGGTAAACGCTCGTGAGGGCGCAATTAGTTCGCCAGTGCTTGGAGATGATTTACAAAAACTTTGGCCATTGATTTATCCAGGCCAATCAGACACAGCATGCTTTGATAACTGTCTCGAATTGTTGGTGATGTCAGGTTATCCATTGGCACAAGCGATGATGATGATGATTCCTGAAGCGTGGGAACAGCATACATTGATGGATGACAATCGTCGTGCATTTTATGAATACCATGCATCGATGATGGAGCCATGGGATGGTCCTGCTGCAATGGCATTTACAGATGGTCGTCAAATTGGCGCAACTCTGGATCGCAATGGTTTGCGCCCTGCACGCTATTACGTTACCGACGATGACTTGGTCATCATGGCATCAGAAGCTGGCGTACTACCTATTCCTGAAAGCAAGATCGTACAAAAATGGCGCTTGCAGCCAGGCAAGATGTTCATGATCGATATGGAGCAAGGTCGCATCATTGATGACGTTGAGTTAAAGAATGCTGTTTCAAAGGCAAAGCCATACAAGAGTTGGATCGATGCGGTGCGCGTGAAATTGGATGAGGTAGACGCCAGCAAGGTTGATCTCGTTGATGAAAAAACGACTATTCGTCCAGCGGCTAAATTGCTCGATCGTCAGCAGGCATTTGGCTATACCCAGGAAGATATCAAGTACCTCATGGCTCCGATGGCTATGAATGGTGAAGAGGCAATTGGCTCGATGGGTAATGACAGTCCATTGGCTGTCCTTTCAAATAAGAATAAGCCGCTCTATAACTACTTCAAACAATTGTTTGCGCAAGTGACCAATCCTCCGATTGATCCGATTCGCGAAAACATGGTGATGTCGTTGGTTTCGTTCATTGGACCAAAGCCCAATTTACTGGATACGAACAACATCAATCCACCAATGCGTTTAGAAGTCAGTCAGCCTATTTTGGATTTTGATGACATCACCAAGATTCGTCATATTGGTCATTACACCAATGGCAAGTTCCGTTCTTATGAATTAGATATCTGCTATCCCGCCGCATGGGGCAAAGCAGGAATCGAGGCGCGCTTAGCATCCTTATGTGCCGAAGCGGCAGATGCAGTCCGTTCTGGCTACAACATCTTGATCGTTAGCGATCGACAGGTTGATGAGAAGCACGTTGCTATTCCAGCATTGCTCGCAACATCAGCAATTCATCAGCACTTGGTTCAAAAAGGTTTGCGTACCAGCGTGGGTCTCGTTGTAGAAACCGGTAGTGCGCGTGAAACGCATCACTTTGCATTGCTAGCAGGTTATGGAGCAGAAGCTGTTCACCCATACCTTGCGATGGAAACCTTAGTGGATATGGCTAAGGGTTTGTCGGGTGATTTATCAGGTGAAAAAGCGGTTAAGAATTTTGTCAAAGCGGTTGGCAAGGGCTTGCAAAAAGTAATGTCCAAAATGGGCATCTCTACTTATATGTCTTACACCGGGTCACAGATTTTTGAAGCAATTGGTTTAAATCGCGACATCATTGATCAGTACTTCAAAGGCACCCCATCAAATGTAGGTGGTATCGGCGTATTTGAAGTGGCTGAAGAGGCCTTGCGTATGCATAGCGCCGCTTTTGGTAATGATCCAGTGCTCACTAATATGCTCGATGCAGGCGGAGAATATGCATTCCGCATTCGCGGCGAGAACCATATGTGGACTCCCGATACTATCGCCAAGTTGCAGCACTCCACACGTATTGGTTCCGATAAGGGATACCAGACATATAAAGAGTATGCCAACATCATCAACGATCAGACTAAGCGTCAAATGACTTTGCGCGGTTTGTTTGAATTCAAGATTGATCCAAGCAAAGCAATTCCGTTAGATGAAGTTGAGCCCGCAAAAGAAATTGTGAAACGTTTTGCGACTGGTGCGATGTCTTTAGGGTCAATTTCCACTGAAGCGCATGCAACCTTAGCGATTGCAATGAATCGTATTGGCGGCAAGTCCAATACCGGTGAGGGTGGCGAGGATCCCAATCGTTATGTCAATGAACTTAAGGGTATTCCGATCAAAAAAGGTGAAACCCTATCTAGCATTTTGGGTAGTGAAGTAGTTGAGGCAAATATCCCGCTAGAAGATGGCGATTCCTTGCGCTCTAAGATTAAGCAGGTTGCTTCAGGACGTTTCGGTGTCACTACTGAATATCTACGTTCTGCCGATCAATTGCAGATCAAGATGGCACAGGGTGCAAAGCCTGGGGAAGGCGGTCAATTGCCAGGTGGAAAAGTATCTGACTATATTGGTAAATTGCGCTTCTCCGTTCCGGGGGTTGGCCTAATTTCACCACCTCCACATCATGATATCTACTCAATTGAAGATATTGCTCAGTTAATTCATGACTTAAAGAATGTCAATCCAAAAGCTGATGTATCTGTGAAGTTGGTTTCTGAGGTTGGTGTTGGCACTGTTGCTGCTGGTGTTGCGAAAGCAAAAGCTGATCACGTGGTGATTGCTGGTCATGATGGCGGTACTGGAGCTTCACCACTTTCTTCAATCAAGCATGCTGGTTCTCCATGGGAGCTTGGTTTAGCTGAAACGCAGCAGACTTTGGTTCTGAATGGCTTACGTAGTCGTATACGTGTTCAGGCTGACGGCCAAATGAAGACGGGGCGCGATGTTGTGATTGGCGCATTGTTGGGTGCCGATGAGTTTGGTTTTGCTACAGCGCCATTGGTTGTTGAGGGTTGCATCATGATGCGTAAGTGCCATCTCAATACTTGTCCGGTTGGTGTGGCAACCCAAGATCCTGAGTTGCGTAAAAAGTTCTCTGGTAAGCCAGAGCATGTTGTGAACTTCTTCTTTTTTATTGCCGAAGAAGCACGCGAAATCATGGCGCAATTGGGCATTCGTAAATTCGATGATTTGATTGGTCGCGTTGACTTACTTGATACCCGCAAAGGTATTGAGAACTGGAAAGTTCATGGTTTAGATTTCAGTAAGATTTTTGCTGAGCCACAAGTAGCAAGTGATGTGCCTCGCTATCAAGTGCTTACGCAAGATCATGGTCTTGAAAATGCACTCGACAATATCTTGATTGAGAAGAGTGAGCCTGCGCTAGAGCGCGGCGAAAAAGTTTCTTTCATTGTTCCGGTCAAGAATGTGAACCGTACTGTTGGCGCTATGCTCTCGGGCGAAGTGGCGCAGCGTTATGGCCATGCAGGTTTGCCTGCCGACACAATTCATATTCAGCTCAATGGAACTGCTGGTCAAAGTTTTGCAGCTTTCTTAGCTCGAGGTATTACTTTGGATTTAGTGGGTGATGGCAATGACTATGTTGGCAAAGGCTTATCAGGCGGGCGCGTCATTGTTCGTGCACCACATGAATTCCGTGGCGACACTTCTAAGAACATTATTGTTGGTAACACTGTTTTGTATGGCGCTATCGCTGGTGAAGCGTTCTTTAATGGTGTGGCAGGCGAGCGTTTCGCAGTTCGTAACTCTGGCGCCACGACTGTTGTAGAAGGTACTGGTGATCATGGTTGTGAATATATGACAGGCGGTACTGTCGTCGTGCTGGGTACTACCGGCCGCAATTTTGCTGCAGGTATGAGTGGCGGGGTTGCATACGTGTATGACGAAGATGGTTTATTTGATAAACGCTGCAATACCAGTATGGCGACTTTAGAAAAAGTCTTGCCGACTGCTGAGCAAAACAGCAAGATTCCAAAGTCCGAATGGCATGCTCCAGTCGATGTGAAGGATGGTGGCGAGCGCTTAACCGATGAGCAAATCTTGAAGAGCTTAATTGAGCGTCATTTCCGCTATACCGGTTCAGAACGCGCTAAAGCAATATTGGCTGACTGGGAAAATGCCCGCGGTCGTTTTGTGAAGGTTCTCCCTACTGAGTACAAGCGTGCTCTGGGTGAGCTTTGGGAAAAGGCGCAAAAGAAGGCCGTAGCGGCTTAATTAATACAGACGGACATTAAGAAAAGATACTAAGGATTAGATATGGGTAAGGTCACTGGATTTATGGAGTTTGAGCGCGTTGATGAAACATACGAAGCGCCTGCCAAACGTCTCCATCACTACAAAGAGTTTGTAGCCGCTTTAACTGACGAAGAAGCAAAAGTTCAAGGTGCGCGTTGTATGGACTGCGGCATCCCGTTTTGCAATAACGGATGCCCTGTGAATAACATCATTCCAGATTTCAACGATTTGGTTTTCCATAGCGATTGGAAAAATGCATTAGATGTTTTGCAATCAACCAATAATTTTCCAGAGTTCACCGGACGTATTTGCCCGGCACCCTGCGAAGCCGCATGTACTTTGGGCATCAATCGTGCACCGGTTGGTATCAAGTCGATTGAGCATGCCATTATTGATAAGGGTTGGGAAAGTGGTTGGGTAAAACCACAGCCATCCAAAACAAAAACTGGTAAGAAAGTAGCAATTGTTGGTGGTGGCCCTGCTGGTATGGCGGCGGCTCAACAGTTGGCCCGTGTTGGTCATGATGTGACGGTATTTGAAAAGAATGATCGCATCGGTGGTTTACTTCGTTACGGAATTCCTGATTTCAAAATGGAGAAATGGCTGATCGACCGCCGCGTTGAGCAGATGCAAGCTGAGGGCGTGAAGTTTGAAACAGGTGTTTTTGTTGGCAAAGAAGCTATTGGTGCTGAAGTTAAAAATTACTCCACCAAGACAGTTTCTCCTGAGCAGTTGATGAAGGATTTTGATGCAGTTGTGATTACCGGGGGCGCTGAGCAGCCACGGGATCTTCCTGTTCCGGGTCGTGAATTAGATGGTGTGCATTTTGCTTTGGAATTTTTGATTCCTCAAAATAAAGAGAATGCAGGAGATTTAAAGAACGAGATTCGCGCCACTGGTAAACATGTTGTTGTTATTGGTGGTGGTGATACTGGATCTGATTGTGTTGGTACCTCTAATCGTCATGGCGCTACCAAAATTACACAATTTGAATTGCTACCGCAGCCGCCTGAAGTCGAGAACAAGCCATTAGTATGGCCATATTGGCCAACCAAGTTGCGTACCTCTTCTTCGCATGAAGAAGGATGTGAGCGAGATTGGTCTGTCGGGACAAAACGTTTCGAGGGCAAAAACGGTAAGGTAGAAAAATTAATCGGCGTTCGTTTGGAATGGAAGGACGGAAAGATGTCTGAAGTTCCAAATTCTGAATTTGAGATCAAGGCAGATTTAGTGTTGTTGGCTATGGGCTTTGTTTCACCAGTGCAGCAAGTACTCAACGCGTTTGGTGTTGAAAAAGATGCGCGTGGAAATGCTAAAGCAACCGTTGATGGTCAAACTGCTTATCAAACAAATGTGCCTAAGGTGTTTGCAGCTGGCGACATGCGTCGTGGTCAATCCTTGGTGGTTTGGGCAATTCGCGAAGGTCGTCAATGTGCACAGGCAGTAGACCAGTATTTAATGGGGTCATCCGTTTTACCTCGATAATATCGGGGATATGAACGCTTCCATACCAGGTCAATTGGACACAAAAAAGCCTACAGGTGAAGTTGTCGTTGCTATTCAGGACGTCAACTTTTCCTATGCCCCTGGCGAAAGGCAGATTTTGTCTGGCCTCAATATGGAATTTCGCCGCGGTCAAGTGGTTGCGGTCATGGGTGGTTCAGGCTGTGGCAAAACGACTATTCTGCGTTTGATTGGCGGTCAATTTACTGCTCAAGCGGGTCAGGTTTTATTCGAAGGTCAAGACGTTGGCCAAATGAATGGCCATGAATTGATGAAAGCACGTCGACGTATGGGCATGCTTTTTCAGTTCGGCGCCTTGTTTACTGACCTTAATGTTTTTGAGAATGTTGCCTTCCCATTGCGTGAGCATACTGATTTAAGTGAAGAGTTATTGCGCTCATTAGTGTTGATGAAGCTCAATGCTGTGGGTTTGCGTGGCGCAAGAGATTTAATGCCGTCGCAAATTTCTGGGGGCATGGCAAGACGTGTTGCCTTGGCTAGAGCAATTGCTCTAGACCCTCCTTTGATCATGTATGACGAGCCTTTTGCGGGTTTAGACCCCATTTCTCTCGGAATAACCGCGCGCCTTATTAGGGATCTCAATGATGCTCTGGGCGCGACGAGTTTATTGGTGACGCATGATGTTGAAGAGACTTTTGCAATTGCCGATTACGTTTATTTCATTGCGAATGGACGCATTGGCGCACAAGGTACTCCGGAAGAATTAAGAAGATCGACGGATGCATTTGTTAGACAGTTTCTAGATGCTGCCCCCGATGGTCCAGTGCCATTTCATTATCCAGGACAAAGCCTAGAGGATGATTTTGGAGTGAGGGCTTAATGACTGCACTTCAGACATTGCTAAATCTTTTCGGCGATCTTGGATTTTTTGTTCGACGTAATCTCACTAGCCTTGGTCTTGCTGCACGCATGTTTGTTGCAGTGCTTTTGCGATCCGGCGCTTTATTGCGTAGGCCGCGTCTAGTCATTGATCAAATTTTATTTGTTGGCAATCATTCGTTTGTGATTATTGCTGTATCAGGTTTATTTGTTGGATTTGTTTTGGGTCTTCAGGGTTATTACACCTTGAATCGTTATGGATCTGAACAAGCCCTCGGTTTGTTGGTCGCTTTGTCTTTAACACGTGAACTGGGACCTGTCATTACCGCCCTCTTATTTGCGGGGCGTGCCGGCACCTCGCTCACTGCAGAAATTGGTTTAATGAAAGCGGGTGAACAACTAACGGCTATGGAAATGATGGCGGTTGATCCTGTGGGTAGAGTGATTGCACCACGGCTGTGGGCAGGAATTATTTCAATGCCCCTTTTGGCCACAATCTTTACTGCTGTAGGGGTGATGGGCGGTTATTTTGTAGGTGTGCCATTGATTGGCGTAGATTCCGGGGCTTTTTGGTCCCAAATGCAGGGTGGGGTTGATCTCTTCTCTGATATTGGCAATGGGTTGATTAAAAGTTTGGTATTTGGGGTGGCCGTCACTTTTATAGCTTTATATCAAGGCTATGAAGCAAAACCAACGCCAGAGGGCGTTTCACAGGCTACTACTCGTACGGTAGTGATTTCATCTTTGGCGGTGTTGGCACTAGATTTCTTGCTAACCGCAATGATGTTTTCAAATTAGAAAGAATAAACTGAGGCTCTGATGAAAAAAAGCGCGATTGATATATGGGTAGGAATTTTTGTTGCCATGGGTTTGTTGGCGGCATTATTTCTTGCATTGAAAGTGGGAAATATGAACGCCGTTTCATTTGCACCCACCTACAAAATTTCTGCACGTTTTGACAATATTGGTGGCTTGAAACCACGAGCCCCAGTAAAGAGTGCTGGCGTAGTTGTAGGGCGCATTGCAAGCATTTCTTTTGATGACAAAACATATCAAGCCACTGTGCTAATGACCATCGATGAATCTTATAAATTTCCTAAAGATTCTTCTGCAAAAATTTTGACCTCCGGATTGTTAGGTGAGCAATATATTGGGCTTGAAGCTGGTGGATCTGATGATATGTTGGCTAATGGAGAGAAGATTACCCAAACCCAGTCAGCGATTGTTCTTGAGAGCTTGATTAGTCAATTTTTGTATAACAAGGCAGCAGATAGCGGCCAAGAAAAGAGCACAGCAAAATAATGTTGTTAGCAGTAAGGCTCTATAGCAAGATAAAGAGAGTTGTCTTGCTAGTTGCGACCACTGCATTGGTGGGCTGCGCATCCATTCCGGCGGGCGTTGAACCCTCTCCGCATGATCCTTGGGAATCCTTTAATCGATCAGTCTTTGAATTTAATGAAGGACTTGACGCATATTTACTTAAACCCGTCGTTGCCGGGTACCGATTTATATTGCCTGAATTTGTTCGGCAGGGAATTTATAACTTTTTTAGCAACTACAGCGATATTTACACAGCATTATTTAATTTATTGCAGGGAAGATTAGATTACGCATTCAATGATTTAATGCGTGTGGCAGTCAATACCACGATGGGTCTTGGCGGTTTGTTAGATCTCGCCACTCCCGGTGGATTAGAGAAGCACAAGGAAGATTGGGGTCAAACGCTGGGTGTATGGGGTGTACCAGCAGGCCCTTACGTTGTCCTTCCTTTCTTTGGCCCAAGCAACGTACGTGATGCTTTTGGTACCGTTGCTGATCTTGAGTCAGACTATTTATTTAGATTTTTGCCTGATGTTGCGCTCAGGAATAGCGTCACAGGTTTGCGCGTTGTCAACGCACGCAATACTTACTATGAAGCCGGCGATCTACTGGATGGCGCCGCGATTGATAAGTACAGTTTTATGCGGGATGCGTATATTCAGAGGCGCGAGTATCAGATTAATGAGGGTCGTGAGGGCGAAGAACCTCAAATGCCGGTATACGAAAACCCATACCAATAAACATTGGCTTGAAGAGCTAAAATGAGCTCTTATATACCGATATTGCCAAGTGGACTAAAGATGATGAATTGCAAATGGATTTCTAAATACCTATTGATGGTTTTGATGGTCGCTGCATCTTCATCTTTTGCGCAAACACCTGATCAATCTACGCCCCCTGATGCTTTGATCAAAATGGTGGTGACAGAGGTAATGGCTTCAGTCAAGGAAGATCCAGAAATCCAAAAAGGAAACATTCCCAAAATCGTCGAATTAGTTGAGAAAAAGATTGTTCCTTACACCGATATGCGGCGCACCACCGAAATGGCAATGGGGCCCAATTGGAAAAAAGCTACCCCTGAGCAGCAGGCGCAATTGACCACGGAATTTAAGAATTTATTGATTCGTACTTATTCTGGTGCGCTCAGTCAGTTGCGCGATCAGACTGTGCAATTCAAAGCATTACGTGCTGCCCCTGACGATAAAGAGGTGGTAGTGAAAACTGTAGTGCTGGGGCGCGGAGATCCTGTGCCATTGGACTATCGGTTGGAGAAGACCGATAAAGGCTGGAAGGTCTATGACATGAATATCATGGGGGTCTGGTTAATTGAGGCTTATCGCAACCAATTTTCAAATCAGATCAGTCAGAATGGAATTGAAGGTTTGGTGAAATTTTTACAAGACCGCAATAAGCAGTTAGCAACAGCTAAGTAATTTCATTTACCTACAGAATTCAAATATGCATTTTCATCTGCCAGCAATTGTTACGGAAGCGAATGCTATGCAGTTGGAGAGAGATGGCTTAACCAATCTTGCTGCATTGAAGGTGATTGATTGCTCTGACTTAAAGGATTTTGATTCCACTGTTTTAGCGGTTTTGTTAGCATGGCAAAAACGACTACAAGCTGATGGCATGACGTTGAAGGTTGAACGCCCACCTGAAAAACTGAAAGTATTGGCAAATGTTTACGGCGTCTCCGGATTGCTTGGTATTTAGAAGTATGCATTCAGCAATTTCAGTAAAAAATATTTCAAAACAGTATGGGGTTTTACAAGCTCTGGATGATGTCTCCCTGACGATTGAGGCCGGTGAATTTTTTGGGCTGTTAGGGCCTAATGGCGCTGGAAAAACAACATTGATTTCAATATTGGCAGGACTAGTAAAGGCTGATAAGGGTCATGCAGCTATCTTAGGCTCGGATGTGCAGAGTGCATTTCGTGAGGCGCGCCGCATGCTGGGTGTAGTTCCGCAAGAGTTAGTTTTTGACCCCTTTTTTACTGTTCGTGAGACCTTGCGTTTTCAGTCCGGATATTTTGGCATTCGCAATAATGACGCTTGGATTGATGAAATCATGGCAAACCTTGATCTCACCTCCAAAGCCGATAGCAATATGCGCGCCCTATCTGGTGGCATGAAGCGAAGGGTATTGGTTGCTCAAGCGCTGGTTCACAGGCCTCCAGTGATCATCTTAGACGAACCAACTGCAGGTGTTGATGTGGAGCTTCGTCAATCCTTGTGGCAATTTATTAGTCGTCTTAATCAAGATGGCCACACCATCGTGCTCACTACCCATTATCTAGAAGAGGCTGAAGCCCTGTGTCAACGCATTGCGATGTTAAAACAGGGAAAGATTGTCGCGTTAGATACCACAGCAAATTTACTGGCTCGTTATGGGTCTCACAAAAAGAATGGTGATGGCAAGACCGATCTTGAAGAGGTGTTCGTTAACATCATGTCGGGAGATATTCGTTGAACAATATCTCTAATAAAGCGCTATCAAAGCCTGAATTAGAGTATGGCAGTGGCTTTCCTACTCTTTTATTTAAAGAGGTAAAACGGTTTTATAAGGTTGCTTTTCAAACGATTGCAGCGCCAGTGTTGACTGCCGTTCTGTATCTGATGATTTTTGGGCATGTATTGGATGGTAAAGAAGTATATGGTCGCTTGAGTTACACCGCCTTCTTGATACCAGGATTGGTCATGATGAGTGTTTTGCAAAACGCGTTTGCCAATACTTCGTCATCACTCATTCAATCCAAAATTACAGGGAATTTAGTTTTCGTATTATTAGCCCCCTTAAGTCACTTTGAGTTTTATGCTGCTTACATTTTGGCTGCAGTATTTCGGGGGATTGTGGTGGGGATGGGGGTCTTTTTCATAACCCTATGGTTTGGAGTTCCCTCGCTAGAGTACCCGCTATGGATACTGGCATTTGCCTTTTTGGGCGCCGCCATATTGGGAAGTCTTGGCCTTATTGCTGGAATCCTTGCTGATAAATTTGATCAATTAGCGGCTTTTCAAAATTTCATCATCATGCCGGCCACGATGCTTTCAGGCGTGTTTTACTCAATTCATTCTTTGCCCCCCGCGTGGCAAGTGGTATCGCACTTCAATCCATTTTTTTACATGATCGATGGATTTAGATTTGGATTTTTTGGGGTATCAGATGTTTCCCCATGGAGTAGTCTGGCGATCGTGTTGTGTTTCTTTGTCATGGTTTCAGCTATAGCTTTACGCTTGTTGCAAAAAGGCTATAAGTTACGTCATTAAATTGTTAAACCAGATAGATTGTTATATTTCGCTTTGTTAGGAGAAACTTATGTTGCCAACCCCTGAGCAAATAGAGGGTTACATCAAACAAGGTATCGAGTGCACCCACATTCAGGTAGAGGGTGATGGACAGCATTTTTTTGCTACCGTTGTTAGCCCAGCATTTGAGGGCAAACGTTTAATTCAACGTCATCAATTGGTTTATGGGGCAATGGGCGATCGTATGAAAGCGGAAGTACATGCACTATCAATTAAGGCCTACACACCACAAGAGTTTGATAAGAATGCCGGCACTTAATGAGTGTTAGGGGTATTAAAGATTGAAATTCACTTTAGAAGCGTTTTGACTGGAATTGGTTCATGGATAAATTACGAATGGTAGGCGGCTCCCCTCTTAAAGGCGAGGTCAAAATTGCCGGAGCTAAAAATGCCGCATTACCAATTTTGTGCGCCTGTCTTTTGACTGATGAGCCTATAGTTTTGCGTAATTTGCCTGACTTGCAAGATGTGCGAACGATGCTCAAACTCTTGCAAGAAATTGGCGTAGAGGTAATCTTTCCAGATCAGGATGACCGCAATCATGTGGTTCTCAATGCGGCTGTGATCAAAAGTTCCGAAGCTACGTATGAGATGGTAAAAACCATGCGCGCTTCTATTTTAGTTTTGGGCCCTCTGCTGGCAAGAATGCATAGCGCCAAGGTGTCCTTGCCTGGTGGCTGTGCCATTGGTGCTCGTCCAGTCGATCAGCACATCAAGGGTTTAAAGGCGATGGGCGCTAGCATCAAAATCAAAGGTGGCTATATTCAAGCTGAAACTAAGCCGCCGACAGAGCGCTTAAAGGGCGCCTCAATATTGACCGATATGATCACGGTGACTGGTACAGAAAATTTATTAATGGCCGCAACATTGGCATCCGGTACCACGACTTTGGAGAATGCTGCGCGCGAACCAGAGGTGGGTGATCTAGCAGAATTATTGGTCAAGATGGGCGCAAAGATTTCTGGGATTGGCACTGATCGCTTGGTCATTGAAGGTGTTGAAAAATTACACGGTGCTGAACACTCCGTGATTCCTGATCGTATAGAAGCAGGTACTTTTTTGTGTGCTGTAGCTGCAGTGGGGGGTGAAGTCCTTATCCAGGATTGCCGCCCAGATACTCTAGATGCAGTCATGGTGAAATTAAAAGAAGCGGGTTTGCAAATGGAAGTGGGGTCCGATTGGATCAAGGCAACCATGCAGACTCGACCCATGGCAGTGAGTTTTCGTACCTCTGAATATCCTGCATTTCCAACAGATATGCAGGCTCAATTAATGGCTGTCAATGCGGTTGCTAGTGGTTCTTCAACCATTACTGAAACAATTTTCGAGAACCGCTTTATGCACGTACAAGAGCTCAATCGCCTTGGTGCAGATATTGCGATTGAGGGCAATACCGCGATTGCACAGGGGGTAGAGAAGCTTTCTGGTGCAACAGTCATGGCAACAGACTTGCGTGCATCAGCTAGCTTGGTCATAGCAGGGCTTGCTGCGCAAGGAGAAACGCAGGTGGATAGGATTTACCATCTGGATCGTGGATATGACCGCATGGAGCAGAAGTTGACTCGCTTGGGCGCTCGCATTGAGCGTATCAAGTAACTGAGCGCCGTATCTGAGTGATAATAAAGTCATGAAATTGACTTTAGCCCTCTCAAAGGGTCGTATTTTCGAAGAAACCGCAGAGATTCTCGCCAAGGTTGGCATCGTGCCAAAAGAGGATCCTGAGAAATCTCGCAAATTAATTATCGAGACATCAAACCCTGATGTGCGTTTGATTATTGTGCGCGCATCCGATGTGCCAACTTATGTCCAATTTGGAGGTGCTGATTTTGGTGTTGCGGGGTTAGACGTTTTAATGGAAAAAGGTACTGATGGTTTATATGTTCCTTTTGACCTCAATATTGCCAAGTGCCGCATGTCTGTTGCTGTGCGTGAGGGTTTTGACTATGCAGCAGCCGTTCAGCAGGGTTCTCGTTTAAAGGTGGCAACGAAGTATGTCAATTGCGCACGAGAGCACTTTGCAAATAAAGGTGTACATATCGACACGATCCAGCTTTATGGCTCTATGGAGTTGGCGCCTTTAGTAGGATTGGCCGATGCTATTGTGGATTTGGTATCTACTGGAAGCACATTAAAAGCAAATCACTTAGTGGAAGTTGAGCCAATTGCTGATATCAGCGCCCGTTTGATTGTCAATCAAGCGTCCTACAAGCGGAAGCGTGCTTTATTGCAACCGATTTTTGAGTTGTTGAAATAACCCATTCGTATTGGTGATGGCTAAAGTAAAACGCCTTAATAGTCAGGATGCAGGTTTCAAAGAAATACTGCTATCCAGTCTTTCTTTGCCCATGGCTGATGATCAGGCGATTGACGCGGCGGTAGTCAAAATTTTGTCTGCGGTAAAAGATCAAGGCGATAGCGCTGTTCTTGAGCTTACACAAAAATTTGATCGGCTAAATGCATCCAGCGTTGCTGATCTAGAAATTTCTCGTCATGATTTGGAGCGAGCCTACTTATCTCTAGCGCCCGAACAAAAAAATGCTTTGGATATCGCAGCAAAAAGAGTGCGTGCGTATCATGAAAAGCAAAAGATTGAAGCCGGATGCCACTCTTGGGAGTATGAAGAGGCGGATGGAACCCGACTTGGTCAAAAGGTCACTCCGTTAGACCGCGTAGGAATATATGTGCCTGGCGGTAAAGCGGCCTATCCATCATCGGTATTGATGAACGCTATTCCCGCAAAGGTCGCTGGCGTTCCTGAGGTGGTCATGGTGGTGCCAACTCCTGATGGCGCACGCAACCCATTGGTATTGGCCGCTGCATTTATTGCTGGCGTAGATCGTGTCTTTACGATTGGAGGAGCTCAGGCTGTTGGAGCGCTAGCCTACGGTACCCAGACCATTCCCTCTGTAGACAAGATCGTTGGACCTGGTAACGCGTATGTTGCTGCAGCAAAGCGAAGAGTGTTTGGAATAGTCGGCATTGATATGATTGCCGGCCCGTCAGAGATTTTGGTAATTTGTGATGGATCAAGCAATCCAGATTGGGTTGCCATGGATCTATTCTCACAAGCAGAGCATGATGAGCAAGCGCAATCTATTTTGCTTTGTCCAGATTCCAAATTTATCGATCAAGTTCAAGCGAGCATTAATCGCTTGTTGCCTGAGATGCCTAGAGCAAAAGTGATTGAAGCCTCTTTAGTTAATCGTGCCTTGTTAATTCAGGTGAGGGATATGAATGAGGCTTGTGAGATTGCCAATGCAATTGCTGCAGAACATCTCGAAATTTGTGCGCTAGAGCCGCGTCAATGGGCAGAAAAAATTCGTCACGCTGGGGCAATTTTTATGGGCAACTACACCAGTGAGTCTTTGGGAGATTACTGCGCAGGTCCTAACCATGTCCTGCCTACCGCACGTACCGCTCGTTTCTCCTCCCCGCTTGGTGTTTATGACTTTATTAAACGCTCAAGCATGATTGAAGTGAGTGAGGGCGGCGCGCAGGCTTTGGGCTTGGTAGCTAGTACGCTAGCGCACGGTGAAGGTTTGCAAGCACATGCGCGCGCAGCAGAGATGCGACTTAAGAAATAATTTCTTTCAGTGCAAGGACGAGTTCATTGCACTGCTCATCTGTGCCTATAGTGATGCGCAAAAATTCTTCGATGCGTGGCAATTTGAAATGCCTTACGATGATGCCGCGCTCCCTTAAGAGCTGATAAAGTTTCCCGCCAGCATGTTTTGGGTGGCGCGTAAAAATAAAATTTGCAGTAGACGGTAATGTTTCAAAGCCCAATAATTTGAGTTGATCAACTAGTTTGGTGCGAGTGTGAATAACTTTTGCGCTCGTTTCTTCAAGGTGGGCTTGATCCTCAATAGCAGCAATAGCGCCCGCTTGGGCAAGGCGGCCAAGCGGGTAAGAGTTAAAGCTATTTTTTACGCGCTCCAAACCTTCAATTAATGTGGCATGACCTACTGCAAAGCCCACGCGTAGTCCTGCTAAGGCTCTTGATTTCGAGAGGGTATGCACTACCAAAAGATTTTCTGGGCAGGCAGCGCCCTTTAACAATGGAATACATGACTGTGTTCCATAATCAACATAAGCCTCATCAATCACCAAAACCGAATCGCGGTTGCTCGCTAGTAACTTTTCAATTTCAGAGCGAGTAATCGATCTGCCTGTAGGCGCATTTGGATTGGGAAAAATAATTCCACCATTAGGCCGTTTGTAATCTTCAAGATGAATTTCAAAGTCTTTGCCAAGGGGAATATTGGAGTATGCAATGTCAAATAGTTTGCAGTAGACAGGATAAAAACTATAAGTAATGTCTGGAAAGCAAACGGGTTTATCGTGCTTTAACAAGCCGGCAAACACGTGCGCTAAGACTTCATCTGAGCCGTTACCAACGAATACCTGATTTGGGTTTAGGCCATGCAAGGTGGCGATAGCCTGTTTGAGCGCTGTGCTTTCTGGGTCTGGGTAGAGCCGCAAATCATCGCTTGCTTGACTGCAAATTGCCGCAAGTGCCTTTGGCGATGGCCCATAGGGGCTCTCATTGGTGTTGAGTTTCACCAATCTTTGCATTTGCGGTTGCTCCCCTGGGGTATAGGGGGTTAAGGTTTGAACAACGGGGCTCCAAAAGCGGCTCATGAGGGTTCTCTGTACTTAATTCAGAAAGAAAGCGGGTCTGATCGGTATTTCAATATCTTGTAGGAATGATATTATGAGGCTTCAATCAACACTTCGCCTCGCGGCGTAATGAAGCATGCGGCAAGCCGACGTCACACGTAACACCTCGGAAACGAAAATTCAAATTTCCATCAATCTGGATGGTAC